>NZ_JBHVHF010000150.1:0-18937 GCF_042800315.1 Streptomyces sp. NPDC057638 | reverse complement strand
TTCCTGCGGAACCCCCGATCTGCCCTGTCCGTTTACCGTGGAAGAACACAACCGATGCGGAGGGGCGCCCATGGAGGCCGCGATTCTGATACTGGCGCTGCTCTTTGTGGCCTTTGTGGTCCTAGGGGCTATGGCCACGATCAAGGGGGTACGCGCGGCCAAGCGCGGTGTGGAGCGCACGGTCAGCCAGGCTCGTCGGACCGTGGAGGACACCACCCTGCGGGCTAAGAGCTATGGCCAGGGCGGTGTCGCGGGGGAGCTGGCCCAGATGCGGCTCGCGCTGCGCACCTCGATGCGCGCCACCCAGGACGCGCTGCAGGCCGGGGTGGCGGAGGACGCCTCCCTGAAGGAGTCCCTGACCCTCTTCGAGCGGCTCAGTGCCCATGGCCATGAGCTGGACGACGAGCTCAAGCGGCTGGAGCGGGACCCGGGACGCGAGCGGGTGGCGGAGCACCTGCCGGAGCTGCGGGAACGCCTGGAGCGGATCACCCACTCGGCGGAGTCCCTGCGCTGGGCGGCCCGCGACCGGGCCCAGCGGTTCGCCGACGATGACCTGGAGACGCTCACGTCGCAGATCGACATGGAGGCCGGGGCGCTGCGGCACTGGGACGCGCCGGAGGGTTCGGCCGACGCCGGGGCCGTGCCACCGGCGCAGGCCTGGCCCGAGCCGCAAGCGCCGGCGAAGCCGAAGCCGGAGCGGTCGGCGACGGGGGAGCCGGAGAACGCCGGGCAGCGGCAGGAGGATCCCCGAGCGATCACAGCGCGTGACCCAGCGCAGCAGACACCGTACTCCTGGCAGAAGACGGCCCGGCCGGAGACCACCAACTGAGGAGGAACGTGGTCGCTCGGGCGACCAGGTATCCCCGCTGAACACGGTTCGTCGCTCCCCGTTGTCGGGGCGCGTTATCCGGAGCCGATCCCGGGCGGGGCGATCGGCCACGGCGCGGGGTGCACGCATCCTGGGTGCCGCACTCATCATGGGTCCTCCTCCGGGCAGGGTCCTCCTATGGACGCTTTCTCCGCGCTCGACCGAGCCGTCGTCGCGCCGCACCTTCCTCGTCGTGGCCCTTGTCCTGGCAGAGGAGAGGAAGGCCGGCCATCGTCGGAGTGGGGCATACGCTGGGAGGTTCGGCGCGCGCACAGGGTTGTGCGGGGCCGGGGCGAGCCAGCGGTCGCCCTGGTCTTCGGGCCCCGGCTCCCGTCGTGTCACCGTGACCGGTAACCTCCCGCTCATGTCCCCCCATGTCGCGATCGTCACCGATTCCACGGCCTCGGTGCCGCAGCCCGCGATGGAGCGTCACGGGATCGTCGCGGTGCCGCTCACCGTCGTCCTCGGCGATCAGGCGCTGGAGGAGGGCACGGAGATCTCGGCCCGCTCACTCGCCGCCGCGCTTCAGAAACGGCGGCCGGTGACCACCTCTCGTCCGAGCCCGGAGACCTTCGCCGCGGTCTATCAGCGGGCCGCCGAGGCCGGAGCCAGCGGAATCGTCTCCCTCCATCTGTCCTCAGAGCTATCCGGCACCTATGACGCGGCCGTCGTCGCCGCCAAGGACGCCCCCGTGCCGGTGCGGGTCGTGGACACCGGCATGATCGCGATGGCACTCGGCTTCTGCGCGCTCGCCGCCGCGGAGACGGCCGGGGTGGGCGGCACGCTGGACGAGTCCGTCGCGGCGGCGGAGAAGCGCGCCGCCGGAACCACGGCCTATTTCTACGTCGACACCCTGGACTTCCTCCGCCGTGGCGGCCGGATCGGGGCCGCCCAGGCCCTGCTCGGGTCGGCGCTGGCTGTGAAGCCGCTGCTGCGGCTGGACGGCGGGCGGATCGAGCCGCTGGAGAAGGTGCGCACCGCCTCCCGGGCCATCGCCCGGCTGGAGGAGATCGCCGTGGAGCGCGCGGGGACAAGCCGGGTGGACGTGGCCGTTCACCATCTCGCCGCACCGGAGCGGGCCGCCGCACTCGCCGAACGCCTGTGGGAGCGCGTGCCTGGCCTGGTCGATCTCCATGTCAGCGAGGTCGGAGCGGTGATCGGCGCGCATACCGGGCCGGGGCTGCTGGGAGCCGTGATCTCACCGCGCTGACGGTACCGGCGTCCGGCGGGCGGGCCGCGGAGTGTTGGCCTGGGCCGAGTCCCGTATGAGGGGAGAGCTCCGGCGGACCGATATGGCCCCGGGGTGCCCGGGGTACTTGGGCGCCGGGCGGTTGTCGTGCGGGTGGTGTGTGGTCGGACGGGCCGGTGTTGGGCTGGTGTGGTGGCCGTTCCGGCCTTCCCGGCTGATCTGGCTGATCTGTTAAGGCTGTGGGTGCCGCAACGCTGGCCCGGGGCCGTCTTGCTGCCGTGACCGTGAACAGCGGGGCCCATGATTTCGGCGTTGGCTGTGAGGAATCTGTGGGTGACTCAGTTATCCACAACAGAGTGGATATCCACGGAAAATGATCCCGCTCAGCAGGTTCGGACGGATCTGCCTACCGTCCTGTCCATGGCTCTTCGATCACGCTCAGCAACCAGCGGTCCCGGCCGGGCCCCGGCCTCGGACAGCCGCGTCCGGTATCGGCGCCGGGCAGCGCTCCGGCCCGCCCAGGGCAGAGGACCCGCGCCACCGGGCCGGGTCTCCCGGGCGGGTGGCGGGCGGGTGCCGTCCACCGTGTCGGTGACGGCCGCCCGCAGACGGGCGCACGCGCTCTTCGCGGACGGCACGGGGGTGGTTCCCACCCGGCCCGGATCAGAGGGCAGGAGGTCCGGCGGTTCCGGTGCGCGCGATGTGCCCGGTCCGTCGAGCGCCCCTGGCGCGAGGGCGGTGGGGCGAGAGGGCTGGCGGTCCGCCGTGGGTGGCGTACGAGAGCGGCTGCCCCTGTGGGTGCAGACGCGCTGCGGGCTGAGGCCCCGGGCTCTCGCCGCGCTCGCGGTCGTCCTCGTGGCCGGGGTGACGTTCGCCGTGCAGCAATTCTGGGTCGGGCGGCCCCAGGGGGTGCGCGCACCGGAACTGGTGGGGCCGGGAGCGCTGGAGCTCGCCTCGCCCTCGTCCGCCGCGCCGCCCGGAGGGCGGCCGGGAGCGCGGATCGTCGTGGACGTCAGCGGCGAGGTGCGGCGGCCGGGAGTGTTCCGGCTGCCCTCGGGCTCCCGGGTCACGGACGCCCTTGGCGCCGCCGGAGGAGTCCTGCCCAAGACCGATGTGACCGGCCTCAACCGGGCGCGGGTGCTGATGGACGGTGAGCATGTGGTCGTGGGGACGCCCCCGCAGCAGGACATCGCTCCTGCGGGTCCCTCGCCCACCCCGGGTTCCGGTGTCCAGCGGCCGGGCACCGCTCCGCTCAGCCTCAACACGGCCACGCTGGAACAGCTCGACACCCTGCCGGGTGTCGGTCCCGTGCTGGCCCGTCACATCCTGGACTACCGGGACCGGCACGGTGGCTTCCGCTCCCTTGACGAACTGCGCGAGGTCGACGGGATCGGCGAGCGCCGGTTCGCCGACCTCAGTGAGCTGGTCCGGCCATGAACGACGGGGGTGGGGGTGTCGTCGTCCGGCCGTCGGGAGCCGTGGCCCGCGCGCCGTCGGAGGGGCCGCTCGATCTGCGACTGGTGGTCCCGGCCCTCGCCACATGGGGCGCGGCCGCCCTCAGCCTGGGCTGGGAAGCCGGAAGGACGGCCACCGCTGTGACGGTCTGTCTGCTGGCGATGGGCGGATGCCTCGTGTACGGAGCTGTACGGCGGCGAAGGCGGCTACCCGCGGCGGCCGTCGCGGCGGCCCTGCTCGGAGCCGCCGCGGGTGCCGCCTCGGCCGGACTGCACGGCGCCGAGGTGCGCGCGGGCCCCATCCCGGAGCTGGCGGAGCGCCACGCGCGCGCCACGGTCGATCTGACCGTCACGTCCGACCCTCGGGTCAGCCACCCCCGGAACACCAGCGGTGGCACCCCCGCAGGACGCTCCTTGGTACTGAACGCGCAGGTGACGAAGGTTGTCGTGCCGGGGCGCGGCGCGACCCGCACCCGGGCACCGGTCCTCGTGGTCGTACGGTCCGCGGGGTCTCCTCACGGCGAGGCGGGATGGCGGCGGCTGCTGCCGTCGACCCGGCTGGTGGTGTCCGGGGGGCTCGTGCCGCCGATGGGGCGTGGGGACCGGTTCGCCGGCGTGCTCCGGGCGGACGGTGGGAGCGCGCCCCGGGTCGTGGGTGCGCCCACGCTGCCTCAGCGGGTCGCGGGCCGGCTCAGGGCCGGGCTGCGGGAGGCGTCGGACGGGCTGGCCTCCGACGCGCGGGCGCTGCTGCCGGGGCTGGTGGTCGGGGACACCTCCCGGGTGACCCCGGAACTCCGCGACGCTTTTGAGGCCACCGACCTCTCCCATGTACTCGCCGTCTCCGGGAGCAATCTCTCCGTGGTACTCGTGCTGCTGATCGGTCCGCCGGGCGTCGCCCTGTCCGCCGAGCGCAGAGGACTGGCGGCCCGGCTGGGCATCAGCCTGCGCGGTACCGCGCTGCTGGGAGGAGCGCTGACGCTCGCCTTCGTCATCGTGTGTCGGCCGGAGCCCAGTGTGCTCAGGGCCGCCGCCTGCGGCGCGATCACTCTGCTCGCCATCGGGACCGGCCGCCGCAGATCCCTGGTGCCCGCGCTTGCCGCGGCCGTGCTGCTCCTTGTGCTGTACGACCCCTGGCTGGCGCGGAACTATGGCTTCCTGCTCTCCGTGCTGGCCACGGGGGCACTGCTCGTCATCGCTCCCGGGTGGTCCCTGGCCCTGCGCCGCCGAGGCGTGGCTCCCAGGCTCGCGGAGGCGCTGGCGGTGGCCGGGGCCGCGCAAGCCGTCTGCGCCCCGGTGGTCGTGGTCTTCACGGCCGGGGTGAGCCTGGTGGCCATCCCGTGCAACCTGGTCGCCGAACTGGCCATCGCCCCCGCCACCGTGCTCGGGTTCGCCGCGCTGGCCCTGGCGCCGCTCTCCCTGGGGCTCGCCGAGGTGCTGGCGTGGTTCGCGGGCTGGCCGACGGGCTGGATCGCGACCGTGGCCCGAGCCGGTGCGGCGCTGCCGGGAGCGCGCGTGGAGTGGCCGGACGGCTGGCGGGGCGGGCTGTCGCTCGCCGTCGTTGTCGTCGGCTTGGTCATGCTCGTGCTCGCGCTCGCCCGGGGGCTGGTCCGCCACCGGTGGGTGGGCCTGGTCTGCGCGGTGCTGCTGGTGCTGGCCGTGCTCCGTCCGGCCCCATTGGCCCGGGTCCTCACCGGGTGGCCGCCGGAGGGGTGGGCCTTCGCCCAGTGCGATGTGGGCCAAGGAGACGCGTCCGTGCTGTCGGCGGGTGACGGCGCTGCGGTGGTGGTGGACGCGGGGCCCGAGCCAGAACCGGTCGATCGCTGCCTGCGGGAGCTGGGGGTGCGCGAGGTGCCTCTGGTGGTCTTGACGCACTTCCACGCCGACCATGTCCGCGGTCTGCCAGGGGTGTTGAGGGGAAGGAAGGTCGGCGCGGTGCAGACGACGGCGTTCGAGGAGCCACGCCGGCAGAGCGCCTGGGTGCGACGAGTGACCACGACCGCGCGTATCCCCCTGGTCGTGGCCGTACAAGGGGAACAGCGGCGGGTCGGGCGGCTGGTCTGGCGGGTGCTGTGGCCGGGGCCAGCCCCGGCGGGCAGGGGTCCGGTGGCGGAGGGGCCGAACGACGCCAGCGTCACCCTGCTGGCGCGGGTCGCGGACGGGCCGAGCCTGCTGCTGCTCGGAGACCTCGAACCCCCCGCCCAGCGGGTGCTGCTGCGGACATATCCCGCGCTGCCCCGGATCGATGTCGTCAAGGTGGCCCACCATGGATCGGCACACCAGCACCCGGCACTGATGAGGGCGGTGCGGCCGAGGCTCGCGCTGATCTCCGTCGGCCGGGACAACGGCTACGGCCACCCCTCGCCCCGGACCATCGGCGCGCTGCGAGCCACGGGGGCGAGGGTGTTGCGCACCGACGAGGACGGGCCGGTCGCCGTGGTGGGCGCCGAACGGGAGCTTCGGGCCGTGCCACGCCGGGGACCGCTGCGGGCTCTGCTGTCCGCCGGAGGCCGTCCGGCCCCCGGCCCGGCGTGGGCGGCGGTGTCCCGCGCGGAGCGGAGGGGAGATAGCGGCGCTCGGTTCCTCTGGGGAACGCTGGGCGAAGGCGCCGGTTCGGACCCGGGGCGTTCACCGTCCGGGCCGATGAGCACGGGACGCAGCGGCCCCGGGCGCGGCCCCGCCCACCGGCGCTCTGGGCGGGGAGGAGGGAAAGGCGCCACCGGGGGGTGGCGATCCGCGTGGGGTGCCCGGCGGACGGCCCTGGCACGGGAGGGAGGGCGGGGCGTGGCAGGGCGCCCATCGCCGCAGCGTCGGGGCGGCGCGGCCGGAGGGCGTTTCGGGACGGGCGGCCATGGTGGGGGCCGCGGCCGTGCCCGGATGGGAGGGGCGGGCCGGTGCCCGGCAGCGGCGTGGTGTCCCGTACCGGGGAGCGGTGGACGCCCGGACAGCCGGGCCCCGATGTCCTCCGGGCGGTGGAGCTGGAGGTTCCGCTGGAAGGCGGGGGGTCAGTGGGGCTGTTCGAGCCAGCCGTCGTACTCAGACGCGAAATCGTCCAGGGCCATCGGATCCAGCCGGGAGGCGGGGTCCTCGACGACGACCAGCCACTGGGCGTCCTCAGCGTCGTCCTCGCCCGCCAGCGCGTCACGGACCAGCTGGGGCTCGTCGGTCACCCCGAAGCGGTCCGCCAGTTCCCGTGACACCTCCTCGGCGGCGTCACGGTCGGGGAGTACCAGGACATGTCGTTCATCGCTCACCCGCCCATTCTCCGGCACGCCGCGGAGTGTCAGTGGCCCATGGGATGCTGGACGGCGATGGCCACCAGGAAGAACACGACCGACGACCCGCTCGCCCCCATCACGCTCGCGGTGGGCCAGGAGGATCTCCTCCTTGACCGCGCCGTGCGTGAGGTGGTGCGGGCGGCGCGCGCCGCCGACGCCGACACAGACGTCCGCGATCTCACCGCCGACCAGTTGCAGCCCGGCACGCTGGCCGAGTTGACCAGCCCCTCGCTCTTCGCGGAGCGCAAGGTCATCATCGTGCGGAACGCGCAGGACCTGTCCGCCGACACCATCAAGGAGATCAAGACGTATCTCGGCGCCCCCGTCGAGGAGGTCACCCTGGTGTTGGCGCACCCCGGTGGGGCCAAGGGCAAGGGGCTGCTGGACGCGGCCCGCAAGGCCGGGGCGCGGGAGGTCGCCTGTCCGAAGACGACCAAACCGGCGGAGCGGCTGACGTTTGTCCGCTCCGAGTTCCGGGCGCTGGGGCGCTCGGCGACGCCGGAGGCGTGCCAGGCGCTCGTGGACGCCATCGGAAGCGATCTGCGCGAGCTCGCCAGCGCGGTCTCCCAGCTCACCGCCGATGTGGAGGGCACGATCGACGAGGCCGTCGTCGGGCGCTACTACACCGGGCGGGCGGAGGCCTCCAGCTTCACCATCGCCGACCGGGCGGTGGAGGGGCGGGCGGCCGAGGCGCTGGAGGCGCTGCGGTGGTCGCTCGCGACCGGAGTGGCCCCCGTGCTGATCACCAGCGCGCTCGCCCAGGGCGTCCGGGCGATCGGGAAGCTCTCCTCCGCACGGGGAGGGCGGCCCGCCGACCTGGCTCGGGAGCTCGGGATGCCGCCGTGGAAGATCGACCGGGTGCGGCAGCAGATGCGTGGCTGGACCCCGGACGGGGTGGCGGTGGCGCTGCGGGCCGTCGCGGAGGCCGACGCCGGGGTGAAGGGTGGCGGGGACGACCCGGAGTATGCCCTGGAGAAGGCGGTCGTGACCATCGCGAGGGCCGCGCGTTCTCGACGCTGAACGCTGAACGCTGAACGCTGAACGCTGAACGCTGAACGCTGAACGCTGAACGCTGAACGCTGAACGCTGAACGCTGAACGCTGAACGCGCTTCCCTTGGCGCATGTGTATCGCCGCCGAGGGCCGTGCGTGTGGCCGTAGGGGCGCGGGTCTGTACGGGGCCGGACCCGGCCCTGCCGGTCTGGCCGGTTGAGCCCGGGACGAGTCGTGCGGAGCGGGTCACCGCCGGGCGTGGCGGTCCGGTGCGGGGTGGCCGGGGGAGTGTGGCGGGCCCCGGGATGGGAGCTGAGGCGGGTTCGCCTCGGTGCTTGGGCGGCGGGGTGGCCCGTTCCGGGGTGCGTGGCGCCCTGCGCGGGGCTGGACTCCGGCCTCGGGGCGCGCGGGGCCGTCGCCGGGGTCCGGTGCCATGAGGGAGGGCGTGTCACGGTGGCCGCGCCTGCCGCCGGCCCGGGGTGGTCCGCTGAGTGCTGGGGCCGGAGTCGGCGTGGGGCTGGTCCGGGCCGCGAGCGCCGTGGGTGCCACCGCGCGTCTCGGTGACGCGTCGGTCCGGGCCCGTTTCATGCGACGCCGGGCCGGGCCCGTGGTGTCCTCCATACAGGACAGAGGCCCTCGTCCCCGGCCCGGCCTGGGGAAGGGCGGGGAGGGAACGAGGGCCTCTGAGGTGGTGCTGGGTGGCTCGCGCTCGCGTGGCGAACGCTGTTCAAGCGCGAGTCAGGGGGCCGGAAGGGGAGCGGAAGAGAGGGCCCGCTCGGGTCCCCGCCGGCGATCAAGCAGTGTGGCGCTCGGCCGCTGGGGCCGGGTGCCGGGGCTCCGGGGTCACCCCCGGGGCGTTACCACGACGGAACTCAGCCCTGGAGGGAGGAGACCTTGGCAGCCAGCGCCGACTTCTTGTTGGCGGCGGCGTTCTTGTGGATGACGCCCTTGGAGACGGCCTTGTCGAGCTTGCGGGCGGCCTCGCGAGCGGCCACGCCGGCCTTCTCGACGTCGCCGGCCGCGACGGCCTCGCGGGCCTTGCGGATCGCGGTCTTGAGCGAGGACTTGACGGCCTTGTTGCGCAGGCGCGCCTTCTCGTTCGTCTTGTTCCGCTTGATCTGGGACTTGATGTTCGCCACGAAAGAGCCTTCTCAGGTTCGATTGATCTTGGTGTATGCCTCAGGTGCTCCGGTGCGAGACCGAGGGCCACCACCACGGCGGGACGCCATGGACATGAGACACAGCTAGTCAGGCTACCAGCAGCCTTCCGGGTGGCCCAAACCGAGCGCAGTTCCGTGCGCGTGGGACCATAGGGGCTACGTATCGATCCGCCATCGCCCGAGACGAGACGCCCGCCGTCTCAAGAATCAGGACCCTGCGTGCCCGCGACTCCTCCCAACGTGCCCGAGCCGAGCCGTACCGACCCGGCGCTGATCCGCAATTTCTGCATCATCGCGCACATCGACCACGGCAAGTCGACGCTCGCCGACCGGATGCTCCAGCTGACCGGTGTGGTCGAGCAGCGGCAGATGCGCGCTCAGTACCTCGACCGCATGGATATCGAGCGCGAGCGAGGCATCACGATCAAGTCCCAGGCGGTCCGTCTGCCCTGGGCCCCCAGCGAGGGGCCCGACCAGGGCAGGACTCACATCCTGAACATGATCGACACGCCGGGTCACGTGGACTTCACCTATGAGGTGTCCCGTTCCCTCGCCGCCTGTGAGGGCACGGTCCTGCTGGTGGACGCCGCCCAGGGCATCGAGGCGCAGACCCTCGCCAACCTGTATCTGGCGATGGAGAACGACCTCACCATCGTGCCGGTGCTGAACAAGATCGACCTGCCCGCCGCGCAGCCGGAGAAGTTCTCCGAGGAGCTGGCGAACCTGGTCGGGTGTGAGCCGGATGACGTCCTCAAGGTCTCGGCCAAGACCGGCATGGGTGTGGAGGCGCTGCTGGACCGGGTGGTCCGCGAGGTGCCCGCGCCCGTCGGTGTCGCGGACGCCCCCGCGCGGGCCATGATCTTCGACTCGGTCTATGACTCGTACCGGGGCGTGGTCACCTACGTACGAGTCGTCGACGGCAAGCTCGGCAAGCGCGAGCGGATCCGGATGATGTCGACCGGTGCCACCCATGAGCTGCTGGAGATCGGCACCAACTCGCCCGAGATGCTCCCGGCCGACGGCCTGGGCGTCGGCGAGGTCGGCTATCTGATCACGGGTGTGAAGGACGTCCGCCAGTCCAAGGTCGGCGACACCATCACCCAGCAGATCAAGGGCGCCACCGAGCCGCTCGGCGGGTACAAGGACCCCAAGCCCATGGTGTTCTCCGGGCTCTATCCGCTGGACGGCTCCGACTACCCCGAGCTGCGGGACGCGCTGGACAAGCTCCAGCTCAACGATGCCGCGCTGGTCTACGAGCCGGAGACCTCGGCCGCGCTCGGCTTCGGTTTCCGGGTGGGCTTCCTCGGGCTGCTGCACCTCGATGTGATCCGTGAGCGGCTGGAGCGGGAGTTCGGTCTCGACCTGATCGCGACCGCGCCCAACGTGGTCTACCGCGTCGTCATGGAGGACGACACGGAGCACACGGTCACCAACCCGAGCGAGTTCCCCGAGGGCAAGATCCAGGAGGTCCACGAGCCGGTGGTGCGGGCCACGATCCTGGCCCCCAGTGAGTTCATCGGCTCGATCATGGAGCTCTGCCAGACCCGCCGGGGCACCCTGCTCGGCATGGACTACCTCTCCGAGGACCGGGTGGAGATCCGCTACACCCTCCCCCTCGCGGAGATCGTCTTCGACTTCTTCGACCAGCTGAAGTCCAAGACCCGGGGCTATGCCTCGCTGGACTACGAGCCCACCGGTGAGCAGAGCGCCCAGCTGGTCAAGGTGGACATCCTGCTCCACGGCGACAAGGTGGACGCCTTCTCGGCGATCACCCACCGCGACCAGGCTTACGCGTACGGGGTGCGGCTGGTCGCCAAGCTCAAGGAGCTGATCCCCCGGCAGGCGTTCGAGGTGCCGGTGCAGGCGGCGATCGGTTCCCGGGTGATCGCCCGCGAGACCATCCGCGCGATCCGCAAGGACGTGCTCGCGAAGTGTTACGGCGGTGACATCTCGCGTAAGCGGAAGCTGCTGGAGAAGCAGAAGGAAGGCAAGAAGCGGATGAAGATGGTGGGCAGTGTGGAGGTGCCGCAGGACGCCTTCATCGCGGTCCTCTCCAGTGATGACGGCGGGGGCAAGAAGAAGTAGCCCCCCATCTGTCGCGGTCACGGTGTTCGGCCCGCCACGGCGGGCCGGACACCCACCGTGGAGGGTGCCGAACCCCACCCCCTGTCGCGTCAGGGGTGCCGGGCCGGCCGCCGGCCGGAACCCGTCACAGGGCCCCGCGTCCGGCGGGTGTTCACCGCCGGACGGGCCGTGCGGAAGGGCCCGTGGCGGCCGCCGACGGGCGGGCCCGGCGGGCCGGACAGCGCGCCGACGCCGGTGGGACGGTGTGCGGACATCACCGGCGGGAGCCGGTCCGTTCACGCGAAGCAGGGGGTCGCGGGGCCTTACGTGGTGGGGCGGGGCGCTTTACTCTGATCGCGGCTCAATGGTTACTCGCCAGTTAGAAACCCAGCCAGTCGTGCAGTGCTGCCGCAGGCCCGGAGGACGTCGTGAGCGACACAAAGACCCTGATCGAGAACCGGCCGCCGTCGGTGGCGACCCTGTTCGGCGAGCGCGTGGCGGCGACGCCGGACGCGGAGGCATTCCGCTACCCGGTTCCGTCCGCCACCGGGCAGGGCCCCGACGACTGGAAGTCGCTGAGCTGGGCCGGGACCGCCGAGCGGGTCTATGCCATCGCGGCCGGGCTGATCGCCATCGGAGTGGCCGCCGAGGACCGGGTCGCGCTCCTGTCCGCCACCCGGATCGAGTGGATCCTGGCCGACCTCGGCGTCATGTGCGCGGGTGGTGCCACGACCACCGTCTATCCCTCGACCAACGCGGAGGAGTCGGCGTACATCCTCTCCGACTCCGGCAGCCGGGTCCTTATCGCGGAGGACGCCTCCCAGCTCGCCAAGGTGCGTGAGCGCCGGGCCGAGCTGCCCGAGCTGGCGCATGTCGTCGTCATCGACGCGGAGGGTGTGACCGAGGACCCCGCGGACCCCGACGGCTGGGTGCTCACCCTCGCCGAGCTGGAGCAGCGCGGGGCGCAGTACCAGGAGAGCCATCCCGAGGCCGTGAAGGAGCGCGTCGGCGCGATCACCCGGGATCAGCTCGCCACCCTCATCTACACCTCCGGCACCACCGGCCGCCCCAAGGGTGTGCGGCTGGCGCACGACAACTGGTCGTATATGGCCAAGGCCATCGCCGGGACCGGGCTGCTGAGCAAGGAGGACATCCAGTACCTCTGGCTGCCGCTGGCCCATGTCTTCGGCAAGGTCCTCACCTCCGGTCATATCGAGGTGGGCCATGTGACCGCCGTCGACGGCCGGATCGACAAGATCATCGAGAACCTTCCGGTGGTACAGCCCACCTATATGGCCGCCGTGCCGCGGATCTTCGAGAAGGTCTACAACGGGGTGGCGGCCAAGGCGCGCGCGGGCGGCCCGGCCAAGTACAAGATCTTCCGCTGGGCGGCCGACGTGGCGCGTGAGTACGCCAAGGCCAGCCAGGACAGCTTCCGCCGTACCGGCGTGGCCAGCGCGCCCTTCGCGCTGCGGGCCAAGCACAAGGTCGCCGACACCCTTGTCTACGCCAAGCTGCGCGACGCCTTCGGCGGCCGGCTGCGCGCCGCCGTCTCCGGCTCCGCCGCGCTCTCACCGGAGATCGGCTACTTCTTCTCCGGCGCCGGGATCCACATCCTGGAGGGCTATGGACTGACGGAGTCCAGCGCCGCCTCGTTCGTCAACCCGGGCGAGGCCTACCGCACCGGCACGGTCGGCAAGCCGCTGCCCGGAACCGAGGTGCGGATCGCGGAGGACGGCGAGGTCCTGCTGCGCGGCCCGGGAATCATGGCGGGCTACCACGGGCTCCCCAAGGAGACCGCCGAGGTGCTGGAGTCCGACGGCTGGCTCCACACCGGTGACATCGGCGAACTCTCCCCCGACGGCTATCTGCGGATCACCGACCGCAAGAAGGACCTGATCAAGACCTCCGGCGGCAAGTACATCGCCCCGACGGAGGTGGAGATCCAGTTCAAGGCGATCTGCCCGTTCGTCTCCAACATCCTGGTCATCGGCGCCGACCGTAACTTCTGCACGGCGCTGATCGCGCTCGACGAGCCCACC
This sequence comes from Streptomyces sp. NPDC057638, assembly GCF_042800315.1. Classification (NCBI taxonomy): domain Bacteria; kingdom Bacillati; phylum Actinomycetota; class Actinomycetes; order Kitasatosporales; family Streptomycetaceae; genus Streptomyces; species Streptomyces sp. NPDC057638. Next base: position 5,893 of record NZ_JBHVHF010000150.1, on the reverse strand, counting down.
CTCCTGGGCTGGGCCAAGGAGCACGGCCTGGAGGGCCGCTCCTACGCCGAGGTGCTCGCCGCGCCCGCCACGAGCGAGCTGGTCCAGGGCTATGTGGACCGCCTCAACGGGGGACTCCAGCGCTGGCAGACGATCAAGAAGTTCCGGCTGCTGCCGCGGGACCTCGATGTGGAGCACGGCGATCTGACGCCCAGCCTCAAGCTGAAGCGTCCGGCGGTGGAGCGCCAGTTCACGCATCTGATCGAGGAGATGTACGCGGGGTCACGGGAGGCGTAGCCGCGCGGACCGCCGGGGCCACCCGTGCGGACGCCGCCGTGCCGGTCCTCTCCCGGTCCTCTCCCGGTCCTCTGGCGGTCCGGACACCCCTGTCGTCGCGCGGGCCAGGCCGGGCGGAAAGGTTTCGCCCGGCCATGGCGGAGAATGGGGGGCATGCCTTCCGTACTCCCTGACGGCGAACCCCTGCCCGAGGGCGGGGCGCTCCCCGCGTCCGCCCTCGACGGGGCCGGTCAGCGGCCGCTCGCGTTCTATCTGCACGTGCCGTACTGCGCCACCCGCTGCGGCTACTGCGACTTCAACACCTACACCGCCAGTGAGCTGCGCGGTTCCGGCGGTGTGCTGGCCTCGCGGGACAACTACGCGCAGACGCTCGCCGAGGAGGTGCGCCTGGCCCGCACGGTGCTGGGCGACGACCCCCGCCCGGTCCAGACGATCTTCGTCGGCGGGGGCACCCCGACCCTGCTGGCCGCCGCCGACCTGGTGGCGATGGTGACGGCGGTACGGGAGGAGTTCGGCCTCGCGCCGGGCGCGGAGGTCACCACCGAGGCCAACCCCGAGTCGGTGAACCCGGAGTATCTGGCCGAGCTGCGGGCCGGGGGCTTCAACCGGATCTCCTTCGGGATGCAGAGCGCCCGCCCCCATGTGCTCAAGATCCTCGACCGCACCCACACCCCCGGCCGTCCGGAGGCGTGTGTCGCCGAGGCCCGCGCCGCCGGGTTCGAGCATGTGAACCTCGATCTCATCTACGGCACCCCGGGTGAGAGCGACGACGACTGGCGCGCCTCCCTCACCGCCGCCGTCGGCGCCGGACCCGATCACATCTCCGCCTACGCGCTGATCGTCGAGGAGGGCACCCAGCTGGCCCGGCGCATCCGGCGCGGCGAGGTGCCCATGACCGACGACGATGTCCACGCCGACCGCTATCTGATCGCGGACGAGCTGCTCGCCGAGGCCGGTTACTCCTGGTACGAGGTGTCGAACTGGTCCCGTACGGAGGCCGGCCGCTGCCGCCATAACGAGCTGTACTGGCGCGGCGCCGACTGGTGGGGCGCGGGCCCCGGGGCCCACAGCCATGTCGGCGGAGTGCGCTGGTGGAACGTGAAGCACCCCGGCGCCTACGCGGCGGCCCTGGCCGAGGGCCGTACCCCGGGCGCGGGCCGCGAGGTCCTCTCCGCCGAGGACCGCCGCGTCGAGCGCGTCCTGCTGGAGCTGCGGCTGCGCGAGGGCGTACCGCTCTCGCTGCTGCGCCCGGCCGGACTCACCGCCGCCCGGACGGCGCTCGCGGACGGACTCCTGGAGGACGGCGCGTACGAGGAGGGCCGGGGCGTCCTCACCCTGCGGGGCCGGCTCCTGGCGGACGCGGTGGTACGGGATCTGGTCGACTAACGGGACCTGGCGGGGCCTAGTGCGGCCTTGCGGGACCCAACGGAACCTGGCGGGACCCGCCGTCCGGCCCCGCCTCCTGTCAGGGGGCCGTCACGAAGTCGATCAGCTCCTCGACGCGGCCCAGCAGCTCCGGCTCCAGGTCCTTGTACGAGTGGACCCGGGAGAGGATGTGCTGCCAGGCGGCGCCCGTCTGCTCGGGCCAGCCCAGGGCCCGGCAGACGCCCGTCTTCCAGTCCTGGCCGTGGGGGATCCTCGGCCAGGCCGCGATGGACAGCGCGGACGGCTTCACCGCCTGCCACACGTCCACGAACGGGTGGCCCGTCACCAGCACATCGGGGCCGGTGACCGCCTGGGCGATCCGGTACTCCTTCGAGCCCGGCACCAGATGGTCCACCAGCACCCCCAGCCGGGCGTCCGGGCCGGGGGAGAAGGCCGCGACGACGGCGGGCAGATCGTCCACCCCCTCCAGGTACTCCACCACCACGCCCTCGATCCGCAGATCGTCGCCCCAGACCCGTTCGACCAGCTCGGCGTCGTGGCGCCCCTCCACATAGATCCGGCCCGCGCGCGCCACCCGGGCCCGTGCGCCGGGCACGGCGATCGAGCCCGAGGCGGTACGGGCCGGGGGTGCGGGCCGGGTGGGTCCGGTCGGGCGGACCAGGGTCACCACCGCGCCGTCGAGCAGGAAGCCCCGTGGCTCCAGCGGGAAGACCCGATGCTTGCCGAAACGGTCCTCCAGGGTCACGGTGCCCGCCTCGCACCCCACCACCGCGCCACAGAAGCCGGTGGCGACCTCCTCCACCACGAGATCGGGCTCGGCCGCCACCTCGGGGACGGCGGCCGTCCGCTTCCACGGCGGGGTCAGATCCGGGCTGTCATACCTGCTGCGCATGGGCGCCATTGTGCCGCCGCCCGGCGGGGTCGGCCGCCGGACGCGTCCGTACGGCCGTGATGCCGCCGCGCGTCACGCCGTGATGCCTTCGTACGTCACGCCGTCGTGCGTTACCGAGCCGTACGTCGTTCCGGCCTGTCCCGCCCCGCGCTACCCGGCGCTGTCTCGCCTCGCCCTGCCTCACCCGGCGCTGCCGAAGCGTTCCGCCAAGGCGTCCCGCTGCCGTCGTACGAAGGCGGCGTCGACGACGGCGCCGTGCCCCGGTACGTACAGCGCGTCCTCCCCGCCCAGGGAGAGCAGCCGGTCCAGGGCGGCGGGCCAGCGGGCGCCGAGGGCGTCCGGGCCCGCCTGGGGCTCGCCCGACTCCTCCACCAGATCGCCGCAGAAGACCACCTCGGGACCGCCCGCGACCAGCACGGCGAGGTCATGGGCGGTATGGCCGGGGCCCACGTTCGCCAGCAGCACCTGACGGCCGCCGAGGTCCAGGACGCGTTCGCCGGAGACCAGATGGCGCGGGGCGACCAGGAGTTCGGCCGCCTCGTCCGCCTCGGCCTCGCCGACTCCGTACCGTACGGCGTCGGCGCGCAGCGCCTCCCGTTCGCGGGTCAGCAGGGAGTCGACGCCGACCGCGCCGAACACCTCGGCGCCCGCGAAGACGGCGGTGCCGAGGACATGGTCGAAATGGGGGTGGGTGAGTGCGATGTGCGTCACCCTCCGGCCACCGAGGATGGCCTCCGCCTGGGCGCGCAGCTCGGCGCCCTCACGCAGGGTGGACCCGGTGTCGACGAGGAGGGCGCCCTCCGTCCCGGCGATCAGTCCGCAGGTCGCGTCCCAGCCGGGGAGTCTGCGCCGCCCCACGCCGTCGGCCAGCCGCTCCCAGCCGTGTTCTTCCCACGGTCTCGCGCCGTGGTCTTCCCAACTGACGTTCATGGGGTGACGCTAGCGGCGTCGACCAGCGAGGTCGCGGGTAGGGTGGCCGGTCACCCTTGCTAGGCCCGTACCTCACGGCCGTACACTGGCACGGAGAAATCCTGGCACTCGGCCCCCGCGAGTGCCAGGCGTCACGGAGCAGACACCGAGGGGCACGCTGGAGGTGCGCGCGATGCTCAGCCAACGCAGACTCGATGTTCTGCGCGCCATCGTCCAGGACTACGTCGGTACGGAGGAGCCCGTCGGCTCCAAGGCGCTCACCGAGCGCCACCAGCTCGGCGTCTCACCCGCCACCGTCCGCAACGACATGGCGGCGCTGGAGGAGGAGGGCTTCATCGCCCAGCCGCACACCAGCGCCGGGCGGATCCCCACCGACAAGGGGTACCGCCTCTTCGTCGACAAGCTCGCCGGGGTCAAGCCGATGTCGGCGCCCGAGCGGCGGGCGATCCAGAACTTCCTCGACGGCGCGGTCGACCTCGACGATGTCGTCGGCCGTACGGTGCGGCTGCTGGCGCAGCTCACCCGGCAGGTCGCCGTCGTGCAGTACCCCTCGCTCACCCGGTCCACGGTCCGCCATGTCGAGCTGCTCTCGCTGGCGCCGGCGCGGCTGATGCTGGTGCTGATCACGGACACCGGACGGGTCGAGCAGCGGATGGTGGACTGTCCGGCTCCGTTCGGTGAGGCCGCGCTCGCCGATCTGCGGGCCCGGCTCAACAGCCGGGTGGTGGGGCGGCGGTTCGCCGATGTGCCCCAGCTGGTGCAGGACCTGCCCGAATCCTTCGAACCGGAGGACCGGGGCACCGTCTCCACCGTCCTCTCCACCCTGCTGGAGACTCTGGTCGAGGAGACCGAGGAACGGCTGATGATCGGCGGCACCGCCAATCTCACCCGCTTCGGCCATGACTTCCCGCTGACCATCCGGCCGGTGCTGGAGGCGCTGGAGGAGCATGTGGTGCTGCTGAAGCTCCTCGGTGAGGCCAAGGAGTCGGGCGGTATGGGTATGACCGTCCGTATTGGTCATGAGAACGCCCATGAGGGACTGAACGCAACCTCCGTAGTCTCCGTTGGCTACGGTTCCGGCGACGAGGCTGTCGCCAAACTCGGCGTGGTCGGACCGACCCGCATGGACTACCCCGGAACGATGGGAGCGGTACGCGCAGTGGCACGTTACGTCGGACAGATCCTGGCGGAGTCGTAAGTGGCCACGGACTACTACGCCGTACTCGGCGTACGCCGCGACGCGTCCCAGGACGAGATCAAGAAGGCGTTCCGGAGGCTCGCGAGAGAGCTGCACCCGGACGTCAATCCCGATCCGAAGACGCAGGAGCGCTTCAAGGAGATCAACGCCGCCTACGAGGTGTTGTCGGACCCGCAGAAGAAGCAGGTCTACGACCTCGGTGGCGACCCCCTGTCCCAGGCCGGGGGCGCGGGCGCCGGAGGCTTCGGCGCCGGGGGCTTCGGCAACTTCTCGGACATCATGGACGCCTTCTTCGGTACGGCGTCCCAGCGCGGCCCCCGTTCGCGCACCCGGCGCGGCCAGGACGCGATGATCCGTCTGGACATCGAGCTGAGCGAGGCCGCGTTCGGCACCACCAAGGAGATCCAGGTCGACACCGCCGTCGTCTGCACCACGTGCAGCGGCGAGGGCGCGGCGCCCGGGACCTCCGCCCAGACCTGTGACATGTGCCGGGGCCGGGGCGAGGTCTCCCAGGTGACCCGCTCCTTCCTGGGGCAGGTCATGACCTCGCGGCCCTGCCCGCAGTGCCAGGGCTTCGGAACCGTGGTCCCCACGCCGTGCCCCGAGTGCGCGGGCGACGGCCGGGTACGGTCGCGCCGGACCCTCACCGTCAAGATCCCCGCGGGCGTCGACAACGGCACCCGGATCCAGCTCGCCGGAGAGGGCGAGGTCGGACCCGGTGGCGGGCCCGCCGGAGACCTCTATGTGGAGATCCACGAGGTCGCGCACCCCGTGTTCCAGCGGCGCGGCGACGATCTGCACTGCACCGTGACCATCCCCATGACGGCCGGGGCGCTCGGCACCAAGGTGCCGCTGGAGACCCTGGACGGGATGGAGGAGGTCGACATCCGGCCGGGGACCCAGTCGGGACAGTCGATCCCCCTCCATGGGCGCGGTGTGACCCATCTGCGCGGTGGCGGGCGGGGTGACCTCATCGTGCATGTGGAGGTCATGACGCCGAGCAAGCTGGACCCGGAGCAGGAGCGACTGCTGCGGGAGCTGGCGAAGCTGCGGGGTGAGGAGCGGCCGATGGGCCAGTTCCAGCCCGGCCAGCAGGGGCTGTTCTCCCGCCTGAAGGACGCGTTCAACGGCCGCTGAGGCCGGTGTGTGACGTGCCCGTTCGTTTTCGCGGCCGGTTGTCTTTCGCGCCCGTGGGGCCCGGTGGTTTCGCC
>NZ_JBHVHF010000149.1:0-19081 GCF_042800315.1 Streptomyces sp. NPDC057638 | reverse complement strand
GGCCGAGCCTGGGGAGAGCAGCCGACCTCGACCGGGGTGACCGGGCCACTGGTCGTCCAGCCCGGACTTGTTCACTCTGGTTCGGCCGTGGAGCCGAGCCAGTGGGCGACGGCCTCCGCGATCGGCTGTTCGGTCTCCAGCTCGATGAAGCCGAACTGGCCGCCCTGGTTGCACTCCAGGAACCACCAGGTCCCCTCGGCGTCCTCCGCGAAGTCGAAGGCGCCGTAGGCGAGCCCGGCGAGCGTCTTGTAGCGCTCGACGGCCCGTGCGACGCGCGGCGGCACGTCCACGGGCTTCCAGGAGTGGCCGGTGTCGCCGTAGCGACCGTCGACCTGCCCGGGTTCGGACACCTTCCGGGCGGCGTAGCACTCTCCCCCGACGCTGGTGAGCCGGATGTCCGCGCGCTTGGCCACATAGCGCTGGAGGAGGGTGGGCCCGGCCGCCACGTTCGAGAAGTCCGTGTCGGGCGGCACGAGCGTGGTGGGCAGATCCATCGGCGGATCGCCCGGAGGCTTCCCGGAGACGGCCTTGACCACCACATGGCGGTACTGCTCGGCGAACTGCCGGGCGACCCGCGGGTAGGTCGTGATCACGGTGGCGGGTACGGGGAAACCGCTGTGGTGTGCCAGGCGCAGCTGATACGGCTTCAGCCGCGCCCGGGCGGCCGCGCCGATGGCGTTCATCCAGCGGGCCGCCGTGCACTCCAGCATGCCGTACAGCGCCTGGCCGCTCTCCGCGGTCAGCCAGGCCGACGGCTCGGCGGCGTGGGCCGCCGGTTCCCCGGGTCTGCGCACCCAGATGGAGCGCAGCCCGTCCATGCTCACCACGCGTCCGCCCGTGGACAGATAGCCACGGAACTCGCCCCGCACATACTCGGTGGAGAGCGCTCCCTCCGCGGGCAGATCGGCGGGGTCGAACCGGACGAGGGGGGTGCCGCGCTCATGCAGACGCGCCACCACCATGTCCGCGGTCACGTCCTGCTCGCAGGTCAGGATCAGCACGGTCATCGTGTGTCGGGAATTCTCAGTCGTCGAAGTGGGTGGCGGAGCCCGCCGTCGACGTGGTGGTGCCGACGAGGGCGAGCAGCGCCCGGTCCATGATGGCGGGACGACCATCCGGCAACACGTTCAACTGAAGGGTCGAGTCGTACGCGTACTGGTCGACGACGGGCGCCAGCTCTGCTGGACGTGCGTAGTTCCACGCGAACGGTTTCATTCTTTCTCCCTGGCCCACATGAGACTGTCCGAGGCCACCCTGTGGCCACATGAGGTGCGATTGATCGGAGGTGATGGTTGTAGCCGATTCATCACGGACCGTCATATCGCGTCGAACGGAGCGCCAGTCGGACGCCTCCGATCCGAGCAGTCGCACTTACTCACCGCGAACCCGCCCGCGCACACAGCTCGTTGACGCTTTCCTGACACTTATAGAGACGCTCGACGCGGCAATTCCGTGCACCGAAAGAGGGAGTGATGTCGGTCACCATCAGAACCATGCGTCCCCCCATCCACATTCGTACCGATAATCACACTGACCTCCTCGCGCTTCACCAACACTGCGTGATGGGCATGTCGCTCCTGGGTGAGCCCTCGCGCGGGTGATGCCATGGCCGACATGCCCCGGGCGCCATGACCTCCCATCCGGGTACCCCGGCGGGATCGGTGGGCTCACCTGGATCGTACGAGGAAAGGCTGTGAAGACCATGACGTACGACCTGCCGGACGTGGCGGGAGTGACGGTGCCGGACACCATGATCGCCCGGGAGGCCACGGAGCTGGTGCGCGATGTCGCCAGCGAACTGATCTACGACCATTCACGCCGGGTGTACTTCTTCGGCGCGCTCCAGGGCCGTAATCGGGATCTCTCCTTTGATCCGGAACTGCTCTATATCGCGGCAATGTTCCACGATCTCGGCCTTGACCAGCGTTTTCACAACAGCGGTCGGCGTTTTGAGGTGGATGGCGCCGATGAGGCCCGGCGCTTTCTGCGGGGCCATGACGTCCCGGAGGACAGCGTGCGCCGGGTGTGGACCGCCATCGCCCTGCACACGACTCCCGGTATTCCCGCGTTCATGGAGCCGGAAGTGGCTCTCGTGACGGCGGGCGTCGAGTACGACGTCCTCGGTATCGGATTCGATGACATCCCGGCGGCGGAGCGTACCGCCATCGTCACCCTCCATCCACGGCCGGACTTCAAACGGCGTATTCTCGACGCCTTCACTGAAGGAATCCGGACCAAGCCGGAGACGACGTTCGGCAATGTGAAAGCCGATGTCCTCGCCCATTTCGTCCATGGTTTCGAAAGGGGTGACTTCGTCACCACGATTCTCGACTCGCCCTGGTCCGAGTGACGGCGTACCGGACGGGAACGGTCCCGGCTCCGTACGGGCGGCCCGGAGGGGCCGGGCACACAGCAGCGGTGGGGCGCCCGGCACCCGGGCACCCCACCGCTGGTTCCCGGCCGGTTCTTGGCCGGTTCAGGCGGACATCACGGTCGGTTCACGTCACTCCGTCGTCCCCGGCCCCCTCGGCGAGTCGCTTGAGGATCTCCGCGAGGCCCGACCAGCCGGCCTCGGTGTCCTGGGTACGGGTGTGCCGGGAACGGAACCAGCCGAGATAGACCGTGAGGTCCTCCAGATCCCAGCGGAGCCGGTAGAACGCGAGCGCCGACGGGTCGGGGGCGCGGCCGCTGAGATCCGCGTACCGCGCCAGGTCCTCCGGCTCGGCGGCCAGCTCCCACAGATCGCGCTCGGGCACCGCCAGGCCCACCGTGTCCCAGTCCAGCAGCAGCGGGCGCCCGCTGTGCCAGAGCAGATTGCCGGGGTGGGTCTCGCCATGGGTGACCACCAGGTCCCCGGCGCCCCGCTTGAGCCTGGCCAGCCTCCGGTCGAACTCCTCCAGACGGCGCGCCAGCACGGCCGCCGACTCCGCCAGCAGCGCCCGGGCGGGCTCCGCGAACGGACCGCCCTCCCACGGCCGGTCCAGCTCGCCGAGGGCGCTCTCCAGCCGGGTGCGCGCGGACAGTTCGGCCGACAGCACCGGGGTGGCGTCCGGCGGGGTGGCGCGGTGCAGTTCGGCGAGCATGTCCACGGTCATCGCCCGCTCCGGCGCGGCGGGCGTCCGGCCGAACGCGCCGCCCACGCCCTCACGGTAGGGGAAGACCGCCAGCGCGTACCGTTCGCCCAGCCGCACCAGACTCCGGCCCTCCCCCGTCAGCAGCGGCGCCACGACGAAGTCGAGACCGCCGTGGGTCCGCAGCGCGTACGCCGTGTCCATGGCCCGGCTCAGCCCCGCCCAGGCCGCCTCGGCGCCCACCCCGCAGTGGTCCTTGTCGTCGAGGTCGGAGAGGGTGACGAACCAGCGCCGTCCCCGGGCGTCCCGCACACTCCAGTGGTAGTCGCCGAAACCCACGGGCTCATAGGTCACCGCCTCGGCCTCGATGTCCCAGGCGCGCAGTGCCCGCCCCACGGCGGCCGTGTCGATCCCCTCGGGCTCGTCCCTCATACCGCTCCTTCGCACCGGTGGTTCGTTTCACGCCGAAACTAACCCGGAAGGCCGCACCGTGGCATGGGGTTATGGAGAAGCGGACAACCAGGCTCCGGGCCCGGGGCCCGGTTCGGCGATCCCGGCCCCACCCGGCCCGGCGGAAGGAGGGTGTCAGGAGCGCAGGAAGTGGAAGCCCGGCCTGGGGTGCATCAGGAACTCGTGGTGCGAGATGTTCCAGGCGTACGCGCCCGCCAGCGCGAACACCACCCGGTCCCCCGCCCTCAGCCCCGGCGCCCGGACGCCCCGCGCCAGCACGTCCTTGGGCGTGCAGAGCTGCCCGACGACGGTGACCGGCCCGGTCCCGCCCTCCGGGCGCGGCCAGGGGTGGGGCCAGTCGTCGACGGGCAGTACCGCGCAGGGCTGGTCATGTCCCTTCGCGGCCGGGGTACGCAGATGGTGCGTACCGCCCCGGACGACGGCGAAGGTCTCGCCATGACTGACCTTCACATCGAGGACCTCGGTGGCGTACCAGCCGCCATACGCGGTGAGCGCCCGCCCCGGCTCGATCCGCAGCACCGTGGCGGGGTGGCGCTCGGCGAGGGCGGCCAGCCCCGCTCCGTACGCCGTCCAGTCGAAGCGCTCGCCGGGACGGCCGTAGTCGACGGCCATGCCGCCGCCGACGGTGAGCTCGCGCAGGGGTACGCCGTGGCGCTCGGTGAGCGCGCGGGCCCAGGTGAGCAGGGAGTGGGCGACGGTGAGCAGCCGGGGGGCGTCAAGACCGCTGGCGAGGTGGGCGTGGACCCCGTACAGCTCCAGGTGCGGCGAGTCGGCGGCGGCCCGCACGACGGCGTCGGCGTCGGCCGGGTCGAGGCCGAAGGGGGTGGGTCTGCCGCCCATCGCGAGCGCGCCGCCGTCGAGCGCGCCGGGGGGCACGGGCGCGTTGAAGCGGAGCAGCACACCCGCCACCCTCGCCTGTCGCTCGGCGAGCCGGGAGAGGACGGTGAGTTCGTGGACGCTCTCCACATGGAACCGTTCCACGCCGAGCCGTAGCGCTGTCGCTATCTCCTCCGGCGTCTTGCCGGGCCCGCCGAAGGCGAGGGGGTGTCCGGGGACGGCGGCGCGCGTGTGCGCGAGTTCACCGCCGGACGCGACCTCGAACCCGTCGGTGTGGGGTGCCAGGGCGGCCAGGACCCGGCTCTCCGGGTTGGCCTTGGCCGCGTAGTACAGCTCGACCCGGCGGGGCAGCGCGGCCCGCACCGACCGGGCGTGCTCGCGCAGGGCGTCGAGGTCGTAGAGGTAGGCGGGGAGGGAGTGGGCGGGCAGCGAACGGACGAAGGCGTGGACGGCGGATGTGGTCATACGGACTCCGGGAAGGGCTTCGGCGGTACGGGAAGGGGCGGCCCGGGACCCGCGGAGGCGGCCGCGGACCGGCCGGCGGGAGCGCGGTGGGCCTCAGTGCGGGGCGGGCCTCAGTGCGGGGCGGGGTCCGCCGGACGCCGCCCGGTGAGAGGCCCTCCGCCGGACAGCGCGTCCTCGGCGAGCGGCGAGGGGAGCGCGACATAGCCCGCGTGACGGTCGGCCGTACGGTCCCAGCGGGCCAGCAGATTGGCCTTGGCGGGCAGCGGTACGCCCGCCAGCAGGGCCCGCAGCAGCGGCGGGCGGCCCCGTTCCTCGTACCCCGCGGCCAGAGCGTGGCGGACCTCCGCCCAGAGCGCGGCCTCGTGGTGGGGGACGAGATCGGCGAGCGCGGCGAGGAGTTCGGCGACGTGGTTGACGAGCAGGCAGTAGACGACCCGGTCCCAGCCGCGCCGGGCGTCGTAGGTCATGGGCCGCGCGAGGGCGGGCGGGAGCGCGGCGAGCGCCGGGCCGTGGTGGGAGGGCAGCAGCTTGGTGCCCTCCAGATCGCGCAGGAAGAGCTGGACGGGGTGGCCGTCGGCGCCGACACCGACGACGACGTTCTGGAGGTGGGGTTCGAGGACCACGCCGTGGTCGAAGTAGGCGGTGAGCACCGGGGGCAGCAGCAGGGCGAGATAGGCGCGCCACCAGTCCAGCACGGCGGCCGGGTCCCGGCCGGTGAGCCGGGCGGCGGGAGCGGGCCCGGTGGGGTGTTCGTCGGCGAGGGCGGCGGCGAGCAGCGGGGTCACTCCGGGGCGCAGCCGGGAGCCGAGCCCCTCGCGCACGATCACTCCGAAGCCTTCGAGCAGCCCGATATCCGTCCCGCCGTCCGTTCTGCCGTCCGTCCCGCCGTCGGGGCCGGGGAGCGCGAGGGAGCGATAGGCGGGTTCGCGCAGCACCGCGGTGGCGGGGTAGCGGGCGGCCAGGTCATCGAGAGCGGGTGCGAGGAGTCCGGTCAGGGCGACGGCTCCGGAGAGTTCGTAGTGGGCGTTCTTGCGGAGGCAGTTGGTGATGCGGACATTGAGGCTGAACTTCAGGAACGTCTCGCCGTCATAGAGGGTGCGCACCGAGGCGGTGGGGGTGAAGCGGCGGGCCGATGGGCCGAGGTCGAGGACGTCCCCGCGGTCGAGGGCGGCGCGCAGGGGCGCGCTGTCGCGCAGCAGCGCGTACTGCCAGGGGTGGGCCGGCAGCAGCCGGTACCCCGGGGGCACGGGCGCGAGCCGGTCCAGCGGGTCGGCGGCACCAGACGACGCGCTCTCCTGTGCGATCAGCGGTGCCCGTACGGCCAGCAGCCGCAGCGGGAAGGAGACGCGGGCCTCGGGCGCGTAGGCGTTCCAGGCCGCCATGTCCCCGCCGCGCGCCTTGGGGGTGGGGTGGAAGCGGTGGCCGAGGGCGAGGGACTGTTCGGAGGCGAGGTAGACGGCGAGGGGGTCGTCGCCGTGGGCGATCGTGGGCCGGGGCGCGGCGAGGGCGGCTACCACGCCCCGGTGGCTGGCGGCGACCTGGGCGAGGAACTCCTCGTTGGGAACGCCGGTGCGCTGGGTGAGTTCGCCGTGGATGTGCTCGGCGAGCTCCCGCCAGCCGATCGGCGCCCAGCGCTCGCCGCGCCGTTCGCTGACGGGTCCGGTGAAGCGGTGGGCGCCGAGAAGGGACGTACGGCGCAGGGCGATCCGCAGCAGCGCGCCCCGGCGCGGCAGCCGCAGCAGCAGGTGTCCGCCGCTGACGGCGGTCTGGTGCTCGGGCGCCGACACCTCGCGGAGCAGGCAGTTCAGGAGGGTGTGGGTGACGGCGTCGTCGGCCGTGGGCGGCGCGAGGCCCGGGGCTGAGGGGGAGAGGGAGGCGGTGGCGGCGGCGCGGGTGGGCGCGGAGCCGTCGAAGGCCGGAGAACCGGGGGCGAGGGGCGCGGAGCCGTCGGCGGCGGGGCCGGGCGGGCGCGGGGGTGCCGGGGCAGGCGCGAAGGGCGCGGTCACGCGGGGTTCGGACGCCGGTCCGGGAACACGCGCGGGGAGCGCCGGGGCGTGGGGTTCGGTGCGGGTCATGGCCGTTCAGCGCTCCCATGCCAGGTAGTTGGGGCCGGTGCCGTAGTGCTTGTTGATGTCCAGCGCCCCTGATCTCTCCTTGGTGAGCAGGGTGCCCGCCGTGACCATCGCCTTGACGGGGAGGTGGGGCGCGTCCAGGACATGGGTCCGCAGGAGCGCGCCGGGCTCCCCGGGCCGGGTGCCGAGCCGCTCGGCCGCGTCGGTGAGCCGGTCCCGGACGAGACCGAGCAGGGTCGTCAGTGGCGCGTGCCCGTGCCGGGCCAGGCCGAAGGCGTAGGCGCCCGCGCAGAGGTGGACGGTGATGGTGGTGAACAGGTCGAGCACGGCCCGCTCGTCGGCGGTGGCGACCCGGGAGTCGGCGAAGCGGGGACCGTCACCGCCGAGGGTCGCGCGCAGCCGGGGCGGGTGGACCCGGGGCCCGTCATTGTCCTTGAGGAGCAGCCGCAGCCGGGTGCGGCCGTCGGGCCGGTCCAGCAACAGGGAGACGTTCTGCTGGTGGGACTCCAGGGCGATGCCGTAGCCGAGCAGGGTGGTCCCCCAGTCGAGGACCAGGGTCAGGACGGCGTCGAGCAGGGCGAGCGGCGCGCCACCGAAGAACCGGTCCGCGAGCGGCTCGATCAGCGGGCGGCCGTCGGGGGCGCGGCTGAGCAGGGCCGCCAGCGGGACGACGGTGGTGTGGTCCAGACCGTCGGGCATCCGGCGCACCAGGGCCGCGAGGAGTTCGTGTCCGGCGTGGGCGTAGCGGGTCTCATCGGCGTGCAGGACCGTGTCACGGAAGCGCGGCTCGCGGGCGATGACCTGCTCCAGGAGGCGCTGCCCGGCGGCGCCGTCGACCAGGGAGCCGGGGGTGATGGTGCGCCGGTTGAGGCGTCCGAGGGTGGCCGTGGCCAGGGGGAGTTTCAGATGGGTGCGGGGGTCGTCGGCGAGCGCGACGGTGCGCAGGGAGAGTGTCGGTACGACGTCGGGGCCCGGCGTGTCGAGCAGGGCGGCGTGGCGGTCGAGACCGGTGGCGCGCAGCGCCTCGCGCAGGGGGCCGTCGGCTGTGAGCGGGTGGACGGGCAGCAGGACGTCATCACGATCAGGGGCGCGGTCACCGTCTCCTTCACCGTCGCCGTGACGGCCACCGGTCAGTCCCCGGGCGAACACCTCATCGTGGTAGCCGCCCTGACGGACGAGCCGGTCCCGGTCGACGGCCAGCAGCCGCAGCCGGAACGTGGGGTGGAACTCGGGGGCGTACGCCCGCAGATCAGCTTCGGTCAGTCCGGCCCGCCCCCGGCCGGTGGGGTGGACCGGATGGTCCTGGCGGGCGGCGAGTGAGTCGAGGGCGAGTCCGGCGGCGAGACCCGTCCAGCGCGCCGGGTCGGGGCCGTGGCGCGCCACCAGACGGGCCGCGTGGTCAGCACGGGTGGCGCGGTGCAGCCGATGGGCGGCGAACGCCTCCTCGCACTCGGTGGCGAAGTGGTCGAAGCCCGCGCGGTCGCGGGGGTCGGCGAGGGCGGCGAGGGCGGTCAGGACGGCGCGGGGCGTGGTCAGTTCGCGCCCGTCGGCGGGAGCGCGGGCGCCGGACGGCTCCTGGCGTAGCAGCGGCAACCGGGTCTCGGTCGCGCACTGGAAGCCGGGTACGGCGGACCGGACCGGCAGCAGCAGCGCGCCCCCCGAGGGGATGGGCAGCCGCAGCCAGGTGCCGTCGGGGCGCTCCACCGGGGTGGTCCGGGTGCGCAGCCCGACGACGTCCTCGCGGAGCAGGGCGTCGAGCACGGCGAGCAGGGGGTGGGACACATCGGGTCCGGGAGGCGAGGGCACGGCGGGCGCAGGTGTCACCGGTGCGTCAGGTACGGAAGGCGATGGCACAGCGGGTTCGGGTACGACGGGCGCCGATGCCCTGGGGCCGCCGCACCGCGCGGCGCCCAGGGAGCCGGATGGAACACCGGCCGACGCGTCAGGCCCGGACGGCGGAGCGTCCACCGGGCTGTCGGTGACACGGCGCGCACGGGGCACACCGTGCGCACCGGCGGAATCGGGAGTCCCGGATGGTCCGGAGGTTCCGGGGGGTCCGACGGCACCGGCGGCGGCAGCACCGGATCCCTCGCGTCGCCCGCTCATGCCGTGATCTCCCAGCTCCGCTCGGCCAGGAAGCCCTCGGCCACACGGTCGACGGTGGCCTGGTCGCGCCCCACGCTCCGCAGGATGCCCAGGAAGTCCCGGTTGGTGTGGTGGAGGTCGTGCCGTTCCCCGACCGCGCGCGTCGGCCGGTAGGTCAGCCGTACGCCGTCCACGGTCAGGTCGGTGGCACCGGGTGCGGCCGTCAGGGTCCCCGCGCGCCGGGCCAGTGGATAGTCGAGCCGCGCGGCACCGTCGGTGCGGGCGCCCAGGTCGGCGGGGAGGGGCTCGCCGAGATGGGTGCGCAGGATGAGCTCGAAGAGCGGGAGGCCGAGCAGGTCGGCGAGCAGGAGGTCGCACTGGTCGCCGATGGCCCGGTAGTTGACCTCGATGATCCGGGCCCGTCCCTCGTGGACGACGAACTCGGTGTGACAGGCGCCGAAACCGACTCCGAGGGTGGCCAGCCGGTCGAGTATCTCGGTGACGAGACCCGCGGGGTGGGCGGGTACGTACGCCATCCGCTCCTCGATGAAGTACGGCAGCGGGGAGAGGGTGGTGCGGAAGCCGCCCAGGACGTGGAGGCGTTCACCGTCGCCGAGGGTCTCCAGGGTGTGCAGCTCGCCGGGGAGGTATTCCTCGGCGACCAGGGCGGCGCCGGGGCGGCGGGCCCGGATCTCGCGGCAGCGGGCGACGAGTTCGGCCGCGTCGCGGACCTGGATGACGTCCTCGCTGGCGACGCCCTCCCTCGGCTTGACGACACAGGGGTAGGGCAGGTCCAGTGCGGCCAGGCGGCCGGGGTCGGCGTCGGCCGCCAGTTCGACCGAGCGGACCCCCTCGCTGGTGTCGAGATGACGGCGGGTCAGGGCCTTGTCCTTGGTGCGCAGCGCGGCACGCCAGTCCTTGCCGGGCAGGCCGAAGTAGTCGGCGGCCAGGGCGGCCGGGGTCTGGAGGTGGTCGCTGTTGCTGAACACCGCGCCGGGTGGGCGATGGGCGGAGATCGCGCTGATGACGGCGTGGGGGTCGCGGACGTCGCAGCCCAGCAGCTCCGGTGCGGGGTGGATGGCGCGATAGCGCTCCCGGTGGGTGTCGGGCTGGTCGGTCAGCACGGTGATGTCGAGTCCGAGCCGTCGCGCGGCGGGAAGGAAGCCCTCGGTGACCGAGTCGGTGGGGTTGAGGGCGAGCATGTACAGCTGCATGGGAACCTTCCGCGCATGGGCCGGAGGCAGGGGGATGTCAGGGGGCCGGGGAGCGTCCCGGCGACGGAGACGATGACGGACACGACCGCCTCGGATCATGACGGAGCTTAAGTTAGGCGACCCTAAGAATGTCAATTCGCCATGTCATGGGCTCAGTTAACGCCCCATTCCCACGATGTGGTTAAGGTGAGCCTTACCTTCCTGACTCCCGTTCCGCAGCACCATCTCCGAGGAGTTCCCCCGTGTCCCTGGCCCCGGCACTCGTGTCTGCCGGAGCTGCCCTGAGCTGCTCCACCCTCCTCACCTCCGGCTACGGCCGTCTCACCGCCCTGTGTGAGGCGCTCGACCTGGTGGTGGCGGAGCCTCACTCCCCCGCCGCGCCTGGCTGGGTCGATCTGGCCGAACTCACGCTCCACCCCGAACCGCTGGAGTCATTTCTGGCCATGACGGCCACCCGGATGGAGGAACGCTACGCGCACACCGCCCGCCCCGACGTGGTCGCCTCCCGCGCGCTGCACGGACTGCTCTGGTCGGCGACGCTGCTGATCAGCGGTCCCTGGTACCTGGAGCGCAGGGTTCCACGGCTGCGCCCCGACGCCGTCCGGGTCAGCCGTTCGGGTGAGCGCTACGCGGTGGTGCCCGGTGGCTTCTGGTGTCTGCCCGACGATCCCGCGTCGGCACTGCCCGGCGCGTCCGTCCTGCCCGGCGAGACGGCCCTCCGGGACGCCGTGCGCGCCGAGGCGGCCGATCTCGCGCGCCCCTTGCTGGCCGCGTTCGGGCCGAGGCTGCGCCGGGGGCCCCGGGCGCTCTGGGGCATGGTCACCGATGACCTGGTCTCCGGGATCTGGTACGCGGGCCGGATGCTCGGTGACGAGGAGGACGCGGTCCGGGCGGCGGAGGCCCTGCTGCCGGGCGCGGTCGGACCGTACCCGGGCGGTGCCCGCTTCCGGCGGTTGACGGGTGCGGACGGAACGTCCCATCCGACACGTACGAGGCTGGGCTGCTGTCTCCACTACACGGTCCGCCCGGCCGAGGCGTGCGCGACCTGCCCCCGGACCCCGGACACGGAACGGCTGCGGAGGCTGGCGGAGGGGTGACGGTGGAGCCGGTCCGCCGCCCGGCAGGCCGGACCGCCGTTCCCCCGAACGGGCGTCACCCTGCCCCGACAGGGGGCGCGCCCGGGTAGAGAACGCCCATGTCGCACCCGGGCACCCTGCTCCTCATCATGGCCGCCGCCGTCCTCGCGCCCCTGCTGGCGCATGCCGCCGGACGCTGGATCCGGGTCCCGCTGGTCATCTTCGAGATCGCGCTGGGCATCGTGATCGGCCCGGACGTGCTGGGCTGGGCCCGGCCCGACAGCGTGGTCGACACCCTCTCCCATCTGGGTCTGGCGATGCTCATCTTCCTGGCCGGGTACGAGATCGAGTTCGCCGCGGTCCGCGGGGACACCCTGCGCCGCTCGATGGGCGCCTGGCTGGTCTCCCTCGCCCTCGGGCTGACCATCGGGCTGATCCTGACCGGGGGCGCGGTGACCGCCGCGCTGGTGCTGGGGACCGCGCTCACCAGCACGGCGCTGGGCACCGTCCTGCCGATCCTGCGGGACAGCGGGGATCTGCGCGGCCGGTTCGGCACGGTGGTGCTGGCGTTCGGCGCGGTCGGCGAGTTCGGCCCGATCATCGCCATGGCCCTGCTGCTGAGCGGCCGTCAGCCGCTGGAGTCGGCGGCACTGCTGGTCGCCTTCGCGGCCGTGACCGCGCTGGCGGTGCTGTGGGCGCTGCGGCCGCGGCCACCGTGGTTCTCCCGGGTGATCGCGGAGACCCTGCACAGCAGCGGTCAGTTCGCGGTGCGGTTCGTGATGCTGCTGCTGGTGTCGATGCTGGCGCTGTCGGCGGCGTTCGGTCTTGACACCCTGCTCGGGGCGTTCGCGGCGGGGGTGCTCACCCGGCTGGTGCTGTCCGGCGCGGCCCCGGCGAGCGCCACGGCGATCCTCGGCACGATCGAGGCCGTGGCCTTCGGCTTCCTCGTACCGCTGTTCTTCGTGGTGACCGGGATCGAGTTCGATCTGGCCGCGCTGGTCTCGGGCGGCCGGGCGCTCGCGCTGCTGCCGCTCTTCCTGGCGCTGTTCCTGCTGGTACGCGGGGTCCCGGTGGCGCTGCTGGCGCCGCGTGATCTGCGTCGTACGGAGCGCCGCGCGCTGGCCCTGTACACGGCGACCTGTCTGCCCCTGGTCGTGGCGATCACCACGATCGGCCTGGACGAGAAGGTCATCTCCTCGGGTGACGCCGCCGCGCTGGTGGGGGCGGCGATGGTCTCCGTCCTCGTCTTCCCGCTGCTGGCGCTGCGGCTGCGTGCCCGCGAAGGGGCCGCGTCCACCCGGGCGCGACGCGGCGAGGGTACGGAGACCTGGTGACCACCGGGGCGCACCGGGTGCCCAGGGCGGGGCCCCCTCCCGGGAGGGACGGGGCCCACGCGCTCAGCGGCCGGTCAGGATCCCCGCGATGGCCACCTGGGCCGGTTCGAGTACGTCCTTGCCGTCCTCGATGTCCCACAGCGCGTTCTGGAGCACACGGCCCAGCGTCCAGCCGACGGCGCGGTCGCGCTCCAGGCCGAGCGCCTCGGTGAGCCGGTCGAAACGGCGCAGGACCGTGCCGCGCACATCCCCGGTGGCCACGGCCTCGTCCCAGCGGTTGTCCAGCGCGGGCAGCAGCTCGAAGCCGGGGTCACCGGCGAGCGGTTCGGGGTCGATCGCCAGCCAGGGCTCCCGCCCGGCGGCCAGGACGTTGTCGTAGTGGAGGTCCCAGTGGAGCAGCCGGTCCCCGGCCTCGCCCGTCAACTCGGCGACGACGCCGGCACACCGGCGTACCAGATCGCGCTCGGCGGGGTGGCGCAGCGCGCCCACCGCCCCCGGGCTCTGCTCGACCATGGCGGCGGCGACGGTGGCGAGTCGGCGCAGCCCCTCGGGCGCGGGCACGGAGACCAGACGGGCCATCACCCCGGCGAGGATGCCCATGATCTCGTCGTCGTCGGTGAGGGACGAGAGCGGCCGCCGCGCGTCGAGCCGCTCCAGCAGCTGGGCGCCGCTGCCGGGGTCGTGGTCGAGCAGCCGGACGATCCCGGCGCCGTCCCAGGCCCGCAGCCCGAGGGGGACGCCCTCGCTCTCGTCGGTGACGCGCTGGAGCCTGAGGACGGCGGGCTCGCCGTCGGCCCGGAGCACCGGCAGGACCAGGGCGGCCATGCCGTGGGCGGACGGACCGTCCGGGGACAGCTCCCATCGGTCGAGGAGGTCCCGGGCCAGGGTGGGCAGCCCCTCGATCCAGGCGCGCGCGAGCGGATCCCCGCCGCTGGTGTGGGAGGCGGCGAAGGCCTCGGGGATGTGGAGGGGGGTGGATGTGGTCATGATGGTGCGCTCCTTCGTGGTTCCGGTCGGCGGCTGGCGAAGGAGCGGTCGGGGGTGCCCGAGGTCCGGGCAGGCGTCACAGCATGCCCCTCAACGTATCCGAACTCGATCAAGAAGACGCGGGAATTATCCGTGCGCTGATCGACCCTGAACGCGATGCCCACGAGCGCGGCGCCACGGACCCGACCCCACGAGCGCGGCGCCACGGACCTGACCCCACGAGCGCGGCGCCACGGACCCGACCCCACGAGCGCGGCGCCACGGACCCGACCCCACGAGCGCGGCGCCACGGACCCGACCCCACGAGCGCGATCCCCGCAGCCGCGTACGGAGACATCTCTCCCTGTCAGCTACGGGCTACGCGTACCTCGGCGGCGCGCGCGGACCGTACGGACCCCCAGCCTTCACACCCGTGATCCGGAGCCACCCGGTCCCGGGTCACGGCGCACGACCCGCCGTCGCGTTCGCGGCCCGACGTCATCACGTCCACCGCCCGCGCTATCACGTCCACGGCCCGCGATCGGCCGTCATGACCGCGCCCCGGAGCGGGCCGCCGCCCGGCCTCCCCTGCGCCCTTCCCTCTCACACAGAGGTAATATTGGAGATATGTCCGAATCTGGGCTGGGGCGTGAGCTCGGGGGACTTCTGGTCGGCGTCACCCGTCGGCTGCGCCGCACGCTCCGTGGCGGGCTGAGCGGACCCCCGCTGCGCGGTGCCCAGGTGGAGCTGCTGCGCCTGGTGCTCGAACAGCCGGGGATCAGGGTCTCGGCCGCCGCGCGGGAACTGCGGCTCGCGGACAACTCCGTCTCCACCCTGGTACGTCAGCTGGCGGCCGAGGGGCTGCTGGTCCGGGCGCCGGACCCGCTGGACCGGCGGGCGGCGCTGCTGCGGGTCACCCCCGAGGCGGCGCGCGGCCTGCGGCGGTGGGAGGACCGCAGGGCCGCGCTGCTGGAGGAACGGCTGGCACTGCTCCCGGCGGAGGACCGCGCGGCCCTGGCCGCCGCCCTGCCCGCGCTACGCCATCTGGCCGCCCGGCTGGAGGACGACATGCCGCGTACCGACGCGAGGAGGTGACCCATGCCGGACACCGACACCACCACGGCCGCCCCGGCCATCGCCTGTTCGGGGCTGAGCTACCGCTTCGGCTCCTCCCTCGCGGTGGACCGGGTCGACCTCTCGGTCATGAACGGCGAGGTCTTCGGGCTGCTCGGCCCCAACGGCGCGGGCAAGACCACCACCATCCGGGTGATCACCACCCTGCTGCCGGTCCCGGCCGGGATGGTCCGGGTCTTCGGCCATGACGTGGCCCGGGAGAAGACCGCCGTGCGGCGGCTGCTCGGCTATGTCCCCCAGCAGCTCTCCGCGGACTCCGCCCTCACCGGCCGGGAGAACGTGCTGCTCTTCGCGCGGGTCTACGACGTGCCCCGGCGGGAGCGCGCCGCGCGGATCACCGAGGCGCTCGACGCGGTCGGGCTCGGCGATGTGGCCGACCGGATGGCCGCACGCTACTCCGGTGGCATGGTCCGCCGCCTCGAACTGGCCCAGGCACTGGTCAGCTCGCCCCGGCTGATGATCCTGGACGAACCCACGGTCGGGCTCGACCCGCTGGCCCGCACCAGCGTCTGGGAACGGCTGACCGAGGTACGCGCCGCCACCGGGATGACCATGCTCGTCACCACCCACTCCATGGACGAGGCGGACCGGTACTGCGACCGCCTCGGGCTGATGCACCAGGGCCGGATCCGTGCCCTGGGCACCCCGGAGCAGCTCAAGGCCGAGGTGGCGGCGGCCACCGCGGCGGCGACCGGCGCCCCGGGCCCACCACCCACGCTGGAGGACGTGTTCCGGCACTTCGCCGGGAGCGGCCTCGGCGACAACGACCACGGAGGTGAGTTCAGCGATGTGCGCGGCACCCGTCGTACGGCCTCCCGGCTCGGCTGACCGCCCGGCGCGGGCGCGGCGGCCACGGCCCGTCCGCGCGGGGTGGCGGGTGCTGCCGTCCCGGGTGGCGGCGATGTGCGCGGTCGAGCTCCAGAAGCTGCGGCACGACCGTACGGAGCTGTACACCCGGGCGGTACAGCCCGCGCTGTGGCTGCTGGTCTTCGGCGAGACCTTCAGCCGGATCGGCGCGATCCCCACCGGGAACGTGCCCTATCTGGACTTCCTCGCCCCGGGCATCATCGCCCAGTCCGCGATGTTCATCGCGATCTTCTACGGGATCACGATCATCTGGGAGCGGGACGCGGGGGTACTGAACAAACTGCTGGTCACACCCACGCCGCGGGCCGCCCTGGTCACCGGCAAGGCGTTCGCGGCCGGGGTGAAGGCGCTGGTCCAGGCCGTGGTGGTGATCCTGATCGCCGCCGTCCTGGGGGTCGCCCTCACCTGGGACCCGCTCCGGCTGGCGGGGGTGGCGCTGGTGGTGGTGCTCGGCTCGGCCTTCTTCTCCTGTCTGTCCATGTCGCTCGCGGGCGTGGTCCTCACCCGGGACCGGCTGATGGGCATCGGCCAGGCCATCACGATGCCGCTGTTCTTCGCCTCGAACGCGCTCTACCCGGTGGCGCTGATGCCCGGCTGGCTCCAGGTCGTCAGTCTGGCCAATCCGCTGAGTTACGAGGTGGACGCGTTGCGGGGGCTTCTGATCGGCGCTCCCGCCCACCTCGGCCTCGATCTGGCCGTGCTCTGCTTCGCCGCGCTGGTGGGCATCGCCACGGCCTCGGGCCTGCTGGGCCGCCTCACCCGTTAAACGACCGCGTACGCCGCGCACACCGGGTACGCCGCGTACGCGGAAGTACCGAACGCCCCACGCCCGGCTTCCCGCCGAGCGCGTCCCGGGAAGCTGGGCGACGATGGTCGGGGACGGGGGGCACGGCCCGGCCGCGGGCCCGCACAGCCGACGGAGCCAACGGAGCCCCCATGGAGTTCGCGCAACGTTACGAACTGGTCTTCCAGGCCTCGGGCACGGCGGACGACGTCGTGGTCGTCCACCGCACCGAGCGCTCCGGGGCGGGTGGGCACCCCGTGTACGAGGACGAGACCGGGATCGTCCGGGCCGAGATCAGCGAGCAGGGTGAGATCCGCATGCTGGCCAGCGGCGGCCACCAGGCGCCCGGCCTGCCGGTCACGGTCAGGCCCCTGCACGACAACGGGTCATCCGGCGCCCCGGAGGTATGAGGCGGCCGCGCCCACCGGAACTCTCCCCTGCCCCCGCGCGCACCATCCCCCCTGCCCGCGGTTGTCCGGGCGCGGCGACATCCGGTGGGCGCGGCGATATTCGGTTGTCCCGGCACGGCGGCGGCTGGTGGACTGCGCGGCGGAACCCGTCCACCGGCCCGGCGGGGAGACCCGTCCACCGGCCGGACCGAGCCAAGGAGTTCGTCATGTGCGGATCGCTCATGTCCATCGCGAAGGGAATCGCCGTCTATCTGGAGGACATGACATTCCGTGCCGACGCTGAACCTGGGAATCCTGGCGCATGTCGACGCTGGTAAGACCAGCCTGACCGAGCGCGTCCTGCACACCGCCGGAGTCATCGACGCCGTGGGGCGCGTCGACGACGGCAGCACCCAGACCGACTCCCTGGAGCTGGAGCGGCGCAGGGGCATCACCATCCGGTCCGCGGTCGCGTCCTTCGCGATCGGCGGCACCACCGTCAACGTGATCGACACCCCGGGCCATCCCGACTTCATCGCCGAGGTGGAGCGGGCGTTGCGGGTCCTCGACGGTGCCGTGCTGGTGGTCTCGGCCGTCGAGGGGGTCCAGGCGCAGACGCGGGTGCTGATGCGGGCCCTGCGCCGACTGGGCGTGCCCACGCTCGTCTTCGTGAACAAGATCGACCGCGCGGGCGCCGATCCCGCCCGGGTACGGCGGGAGATCGCCCGGCGGCTGACCCCGTCGGTGGTGGCGCTGGACCAGACCGACGCGGCGGGCACCGCCCACGCCCGCTCCGCACCGCGCACCGGCGCGGATCCCGCCCTCGCCACCGACCTGCTGGACCTGCTCACGGACGGGGACGAGGAGCTGCTCGCCGACTTCGTGGCGGACGAGACGTCCGTCCCGCTCTCCCGGCTGTACGACTCCCTCGCGGTCCAGACCCGGCGGGGCCGCTGCCACCCCGTCTTCTTCGGCTCGGCCATCACCGGGGCGGGTGTGGAGCGGCTGATGGCCGCCGTGGTGGAGCTGCTGCCGACGGCCGGGGGCGGTGCCTCGGAGCCGCTGTCGGGAACTGTCTTCAAGGTCGAGCGGGGCGCGGGCGGGGAGAAGCACGCCTGGCTGCGGCTGTGGTCGGGCACCCTGCGCCCCCGGGACGTGGTTCCGTTCGGCGACGGCGCCACGGGCCGGGTCACCGCCGTGGAGGTGGCCGACCGGGGCACCGGTGCGCGCCGGTCGGTGCTCACGGCCGGTCAGATCGGCCGGGTCCGGGGCCTGGAGACCATCAGGATCGGCGACACCGTCGGGGATGCCCGCGCCCCCCGGACGGATACGTCCCACTTCGCCCCGCCGACGCTGGAGACGGTGGTGACACCCGTCCGCCCCTCGGCGAAGGGGGCGATGCGCACGGCGCTCGGCCTCCTGGCCGAACAGGACCCCTTGATCGGCCTCCGTCAGGACGACGTACGGCAGGAGATCTCCCTCTCCCTCTACGGCGAGGTGCAGAAGGAGGTCATCCAGGCCACGCTCGCCGAGGAGTTCGGGGTGGACGTGGCCTTCCGGGAGACGACGACCATCTGCCAGGAACGTGTTGTCGGCACGGGCGCGGCCCACGAGGTCATCGACAAGGAACCCAACCCCTTCCTGGCGACGGTCGGCCTGAGCGTCGCGCCCGGGTCGCCCGGTTCCGGGGTGGAGTTCCGGCTCGGGGTGGAGCTCGGCTCGATGCCGTACGCCTTCTTCGTCGCGGTCGAGCGGAGCGTCCGCGAGACCCTCCGCCAGGGACTGTACGGATGGGAGGTCGGCGACTGCGTGGTCACCATGACGCACTCGGGGTACTGGCCCCGGCAGAGCCACGCCCACGGCACGTTCGACAAGAGCATGTCCAGCACGGCCGGGGATTTCCGGCTGCTGACACCGCTGGTGCTGGCGGACGCGCTGCGGCGGGCGGGGACCGAGGTGCACGAACCGCTGCACCGCTTCCGGCTGGAGCTGTCCCAGGACGCGCTGACGGCGCTGCTGCCGGTGCTCGGCGGGCTGGGGGCGACGGCGGTGACACCGGTACGGAGCGGTGCGGCCCTGGCCCTGGAGGGGGAGGTCCCAGCGGCGCGGGTGCATCTGTTCCAACGGCGGCTGCCCTCGCTGACGCGGGGCGAGGGCCTGCTGGAGACGGAGTTCGCGCGCTACCGGCCGGTGCGGGGCCGGCCGCCGCGACGCCCCCGGACGGATCTCGATCCGCTGAACCGCGACGCGTACCTCCTGCGGACGGTCCGCCGCGTGGGTCTCTGACCGCCGCGCGGCCCCCGGACCGTCACGCAC
>NZ_JBHVHF010000148.1:14109-19147 GCF_042800315.1 Streptomyces sp. NPDC057638 | reverse complement strand
ACCCTGCCCCCACTGCTGCGGCGGCTGGCGGGACCGGCCCGGCGGGCGGTGGCCGCCACGGCGGCGGCCACCGGGCTCGACGACCCGGACCCCGGGCGGCGGCTGGGCGCGCTCGTCGCGCTGGTGCGGCGCGAGGCCGGGTCCGTGCTCGGCGTCGACACACCCGGGGGGCTGCCCGAGGGCGCGGGCTTCCGCGCCGCCGGGTTCGACTCCCTGACGGCGGTGGAGCTGCGCAACCGGCTCGCCAGGGCCACCGGACTGCGGCTGCCCGTCACCCTCGTCTTCACGTACGACGGGCCGCGCCTGGCCGCCGAGTTCCTGCTCGCCCGCCTGGCGGAGCGGCCCGTGACCGAGGAGCCCGCCGGGCCCGGCACCGGTCTCGCCGACATCTACCGGGAGCTGGTCGACCGGGACCTCTTCGAGGCGGCGGGAACGCTCGCCCGGTCGGCCGCCGCCGTGCGGGAGCGCGCCGACGGCGGTCTGACCACCACCGTCACCCGGCTGGCGGAAGGCCCGGGAGGGCCCCGGCTGATCTGTCTGCCGTCGATCTCCACCTGGGAACCCGTACTCAACTTCAGTGCCCTGGCCCGTCACTTCCAGGGCGAACGCGATGTCGACGTGATCGTTCCGCCGGGTTACGAGACCGATGAGCCGCTCGCCGCCTCCTGGGAGGCGCTCGTGGACGTGCTCGCCGACGCCACCGTGGACCGGGCGGGTGACACGCCGTACCTGTTGGTCGGGTACTCCTCCGGTGGCGCGCTCGCCCACTCCGTCGCCGCCGCCCTCCAGGCCGACGGCCGTCATGGGCCACGGGGTGTGGTCCTCATCGACACCTACACGGCGGACCAGCTCCCGGCGCGTCTCCAGGAGTCGTTCCAGCGCACGTACCGGAGCGTGGTGCGGGCCGAGAACTACTCGTACGAGAAGATCACCGCCTCCGCCGCGTATATCGCTCTCCACCACGAGCAGTGGCGGCCGGTCGCGGAACTCCGGGCGCCCACGCTGATGCTCAGCGCGCGGGAGGCGACCCGGCTCCCGGACGGGGTGGCGGCCCTGGACGGCGGGGAGTGGCGGCACCGCTGGCCGCTGGCACATACGGAGGTCCCAGTTCCGGGCGACCACTTCACGATGATGTCCCAGCACGCCGACCACATCGCCCAGGCCCTCACCGGCTGGCCGGGCTGAGGCACGCGGGAGACGTCCTCCCGTACGGGGGATCCATGAGCGGCCCGCGGACCCCCCGTACGGAACCGGCCCGCGCGCTCCCGTACGGAACCCCGGTACGGAGGGGAGCGGCCCGCCGGGCCCGGCGGAACCACGGGGAGGGAGCGCGCGGCGGCGAAAGCACGGCCGAAAGTACCGCCGAGAACACCGGCGAAGTCCCGTGCAAGCGACGGGCGCCGTGGGAAGGACGGGGAAGGAAAGGTACAGATGTTCGCTCCGCACCATCCCGTCGGCACCACACCTCCGGGTGACCGCCCGCAAGGAGCCGCAGATGACCGATGCCGCCGACCCCACCAGACCCGGCCCCGCCCCGGGAACCGGAACATCCGAAGGGGAGGGTTCCCCTCACCTGCCCACCGGAGGCGAGCCCCCGAGGTCACCCGCCCCACCCGGGGCGGCCCCGGTCCACCCCGACCCCGGCCTCTTCGGCCCCCACTCCATCACCTGGCATATGCACGGCGACCCGATGATGTGGATCGCCGGAGTCCGCGCGCTCTACCTCCAAGCCCTCCACCCACGGGCCGTCCGCGGGGTCATGCAGTTCTCCGACTTCCGCGAGAACGCCTGGGGCAGACTGCTGAGCACCGCCGACTTCGTCGGCACCATCTGCTACGGAACCACCGAGGCCGCCGAAGCGGCGGGCGCCCAGGTCCGGCGGGTCCACTCCCGGCTGAAGGTGGTCGACCCCCACACCGGGGACCGCTACGGGGTGGACGAACCCGAGCTGCTGCTGTGGGTGCACTGCGCCGAGGTCGACTCCTACCTCCAGGTGGTGCGCCGCTCCGGCTACCCCCTCACCGACGCCCAGGCCGACCGCTATGTCGACGAACACCGCGTCAGCGCCCGGCTGGTCGGCCTCGACCCCCGGCGGGTGCCCGCGACCGTCGCGGAGCTGGGCGCCTACATGGACGGGATCCGCCCCCGTCTCGCCGCCGGGGCGGACGCCCGCGCCATCGACGCCTTCCTGCGCCGCCCGCCCATCCCGGCCGTCCTCGTCCCCGTCCGCGCGACGCTCTGGCGCTCGGTGGCCCGGCTCTCCTACCACTCCCTGCCGCCGTTCGCGCACGCCCTCTACGGCAGACCCGCCCCGCCCGCGGAACATGTCGACCGGCGGCTCGTCACAGCGGGCCGACTCCTGCGCTGTGTACCCGCACGGCTGCGCTGGCAACTCCCACCAGGGCATATCCTCGACGCGGTGGCCAGACTCGGCCCCGGTACCCGCCCCAGCCCGTACAAACTCCGCGGTCACAAGGCCATACTGGAACCGCCAGGGCGCAAGCGGCGGAGTGACGGGGGCGACAGCACGCGATGGCGGAAACCAGGCTGATCCAAGACCGGTACCGGCTGGTCGAGGTGATCGGGCGCGGCGGCATGGGCGAGGTGTGGCGGGCCGTCGACGAGTCGCTGGGCCGCACGGTCGCGGTCAAGTGCCTCAAGCCGGTGGGCTCCCAGCCCGACTCCGCCTTCGCCACCGTGCTGCGCGAACGCTTCCGCCGGGAAGCCCGGGTCGCCGCCGCCCTCCAGCACCGGGGCGTGACCGTCATCCATGACTTCGGTGAGTACGAGGGCGTGCTCTACCTGGTGATGGAACTGCTGGAAGGGCTCAACCTGAGCCAGCTCATGGCGGAGGAGGAGGGCCGCCCGCTGCCCGTGGACGACATCATGGACATCGCGGTCCAGGTCGCCGACGCCCTCGCCTACACCCATGAACGCGGCATCGTCCACCGCGACCTCAAGCCCGCCAACATCATGCGGCTGCTCGACGGCGGGGTGAAGATCTGCGACTTCGGCATCGCCCGGCTCGGCGCGGACATCGGCTACTCCTCCCGGCTGACCGGCAACGGCATCGCCATGGGCACCCCGCACTACATGTCCCCGGAACAGATCAGCGGAGGCCAGATCGACCACCGCAGCGATCTGTACTCGCTCGGCTGTGTGCTGTACGAACTCGCCACGGGCGTACCACCGTTCGACCACGACGACGCGTGGGCGGTCCTCGTCGGGCACCGGGACACCACACCCCAGCCCCTGAGCGTCCACCGTTCCGACATACCCGGGCACTTCGAACAGGTCGTGCTCGACCTGCTCGCCAAGTCCCCCGACGGCAGGCCCGACGACGCCAAGGAACTCGGCCGCAGGATCGCCCGGGGACGACAGCCGCTGATCGGGCGCGGACCCGTCAGCCGGGGAGCGCCCGGCCCGGGTACCCCCCGGCTGCCCGCGTGGACCCAGGGGATGACCACGGGCCACAAGGCCGTCGGCACCGCGCTGCGGACCGTGCTGCCCGACCACACGGACGGCCTCACCGGCGAGTGGACCACCGCGGGCGCCCGCTTCACCGTGGTGCCGTCGCCAGGCGACCACGAACGCCCCACCCCCGCACCGGAACTGCTCGCGGTGCTCGCGGGCCGCCACCGCGACGCACTCGGCCTCAGCAGGCTCGGCCGCTGGGAGGAGGCGGGGGAGATCCACCGCGCGGTCGCCGCCGAACGGGAACACGCCCTCGGCCCGGACCACCCCGACACCCTCTCCTCCCGGTACGAGATCGGCTTCAGCCTCAGCCGCACCGGGCGGCCGGCGGAAGCGCTCCGCGAGTTCGGCCGGGTCACCGACGGCCGCACCCGGGCCCTGGGCGCCGAACACCCCGCCACCCTGGACGTCCGGGAGGAAGCCGCCTACGTCCTCGGCCAGCTCGGCCGCCACTTCGAGGCCCACACCGACTTCACCGAGGTCCTCGCCGCGCGGGAACGGACCCGGGGCGCGGACCACCCCGACACCCTCCGCTGCCGCCACAACCTCGCCTTCAACCTGAGCCGGCTCGGCCGGCTGGAGGACTCCTTCCGCATGGTCTGCCAGGTGGCGGCCGCCCGCGCCCGGGTACTGGGCGCCGACCACCCCGACACCCTGGTCACCCGGTACGAGGTCGCCTACGCCCTCGGCCAGCTCGGCCGCTGGACGGAGGCACTGGCCACCTATCGCGAGGTGGCGTCGGCACGGGCGCGCACCCTCGGCGCCGACCATCCCGCGGCCCTCACCGCCCGGTACGAGATCGGCATCAGCCTCGGCCGGCTCGGCCGCGGCGCCGAGGCACTGGAGCTCTACCAGGCCCTGGTGACCGACCGCACCCGGGTCCACGGGCCGCACCACCCCGAGACCCTGCGCGCCCGCCACGGCGTCGTGGTCAACCTCGGCCGCCTCGCCCGCTGGGAGGAGGCGCTCACCGAAGCCCGCGAGGTCACCGCCCACCGCGAACGCGCCCTCGGCGCCGACCACCCCGACACCCTGCTCTCCCGCCGGGAGATCGCCTCCGGACTCGCCCGGACGGGCCGATGGGACGACGCGCTGCCGCTCTTCACCCAGGTCGCCGAGGTCTACGAACGAACCCTGGGCCCCGACCACCCGACCACCCGCGCCAGCCGCCATGAACAGGCCAACTGCTTAGAACACCTCGGCCGCCACACCGAAGCCTCTGGTCTTTTTTAACTGTGTCTTTTAGCGGCTGCTCGCCTCCGGGGCGCTTTAGCCGAGATTCTCAGGCGCGACGTGCTCGATCGCTCGTTCCTCACGATCTCCGCGCGACTCACCTGACAACTCGACGCGCCCCTTCGGCTCGCAACCGACCTCGGGTAGAGCGAACCGTCGCACGGAGCCAATCACCGGCACAGCCCCCATGGGGTGATCCGGTGGCGGGGCTCCCACGGCGGAAGCCGGGATGGGCGGCCTGCGAAAAATCGACAACGGTCACGGTCGCACGGACCGTCACCACGGCAGCCGGGCTCCGGGGGCAGGTTCGGGGGGTGCAGGGTCGCCCCCG
>NZ_JBHVHF010000148.1:0-14012 GCF_042800315.1 Streptomyces sp. NPDC057638 | reverse complement strand
CCGCAGGGAGTGGCGGAAATGCAGGTCTCGCGGGACGAGTGACGTCTCGTCCGCCGCTCACGAGGAGGTGAGCCCGGAGGCCGCCGGACCCCGCAGACGAAAGACAGCGGCAGCGACGGATCACCCCCGACCCGTCACGGTCGCACGGACCGTCACTACCGCAGCCGGGCTCCGGGGGCAGGTTCGGGGGGTGCAGGGTCGCCCCCGCAGGGAGTGGCGGAAATGCAGGTCTCGCGGGACGAGTGACGTCTCGTCCGCCGCTCACGAGGAGGTGAGCCCGGAGGCCGCCGGACCCCGCAGACAGAAGACAGCGGCAGCGATAAACACCGCACCCGGCACCGGGCGACGGCGGGAGGCCCCGACCCCGGCCCCGTACGCGCCGCGCGGGTTCATCCGCCCCTGCGCGGGATATCTACCGCACATGCCCGCACCCGCACCGACACCCGCACCCGCACCCGCATCCCCACCCACCACCCCCGACACCGTCATCGTCGGCGCCGGTCACAACGGCCTCGTCGCCGCCGCGTACCTCGCTCGCGCCGGTCACTCCGTGCTCGTGCTGGAGCGCGGCGGCCGGCCGGGTGGCGCCGCGGTGTCGGCCCGCCCGTTCGCGGGGGTCGACGCCCGGCTCTCGCGCTACTCGTATCTGGTCTCCCTGCTCCCGTCGAAGATCGTGCGCGAGCTGGGGCTGGACTTCTCCGTACGCCGCCGGACCGTCTCGTCCTACACTCCGCGCGGCGACGGACCGGGGCTGCTGGTCGGCGCGGGCGGCCGCACCCGGGGCTCGTTCGCGGCGCTGGCCGGGGGCGAGCGGGAGTACCGGGCCTGGCGCGCGTTCTACGCGATGACCACCCGGGCCGCCGAGCGGATCTTCCCGACTCTGACGGAACCGCTGCCGGACCGGGCCGAGCTGAAGGCGCTGGTGGACGATCCGGCGGCCTGGCGGGCGCTGTTCGAGGCGCCGCTGGGGGAGACGGTCGAGGAGCGGTTCGCGGACGACACGGTCCGGGGAGTGGTCCTCACCGACGCGCTGATCGGGACGTTCGCCGACGCGCATGACGCCGGTCTGGCACAGAACCGTTGCTTCCTCTACCACGTGATCGGCGGGGGCACCGGCGACTGGGACGTTCCGGTCGGCGGCATGGGCGCCCTCACCGACGCGCTCGTGGACGCGGCGCGGCGCGCGGGCGCGCGGATCGCCACCGGCCACGAGGTCACCGGTATCGCCACCGACGGCATCTCGGCCGAGGTGGCCTACCGCACCGCTGACACCGAGGGCACGGTGACCGCCCGCCGGGTCCTCGTCAACGCCTCACCCACCGAACTCGCCAGGCTCCTCGGCGAGACGCCCCCACCGCCGCCCGAGGGCTCCCAGTTCAAGGTGAACATGCTGCTGAGGCGGCTGCCGAGGCTCAAGGACACCGCGGTCGACCCCCGGGAGGCGTTCGCGGGGACCTTCCATGTCTCGGAGGGGTACGAACAGCTCGCCACCGCTTACCGGGAGGCCGCCTCGGGCGCCCTGCCCAGCGCGCCGCCGTCGGAGATCTACTGCCACTCCCTCACCGATCCGTCGATCCTCGGCCCCTCCCTCGTCCGCGAGGGGTACCAGACGCTGACCCTCTTCGGTCTGCACACCCCGGCCCGGCTCTTCACCGCCGATCGGGGCGACGACAGCGCCCAGGACCGCACCCGCTCCCGGCTGCTCGCCGCCACCCTCGCGGAGCTGAACACCCATCTGGCGGAGGACATCGAGGAGTGTCTGGCGCTGGACGCCGACGGCGCGCCCTGCGTCGAGGCGAAGACCCCGCTGGACCTGGAACGGGAGCTGCGGCTGCCGGGGGGCCATATCTTCCACCGGGACCTCTCCTTCCCGTACGCGGGGGAGGGGACCGGCCGCTGGGGTGTGGAGACGGCCCACGCCAATGTGCTGCTGTGCGGCGCGGGCGCGGTGCGCGGCGGGGGAGTGAGCGGGGTGCCGGGGCACAACGCGGCGATGGCGGTCCTGGGGAGGTGAGTCCGGGGGCCACGCGCCCACCGGACTCACCACGGTCACTCCGCCGCCCGGGTCCAGCCCTCCGCCGTCAGCCGCCCGGCGTCCTGGGGGCGCCGTTCGTCGAAGAGGGTCCGGCCGCGCCGGGTGACCCGCAGCCCGCTGACGTAGGCGCCCCGCCCGACGTACAGCCGGTCGGTGGTGTACCGCCAGCGCAGCCGGACCCCGTCCCCCGTCCAGCCGGAGAGGTCGGCGGTGACGGTGTGCCAGCTCCGGTGGCCCCAGCCGGTCGCGGTGCCGTCGGGGTGGGAGGCGGGGGACTCCCCCTTCCGTACGGTGGTGAAGGGGACGGCCGTCCAGGTCGCGCCCGCGTCGGGTGAGGCTTCGAGGGCCAGGCGGTCGGCGCCGGGTTCGAGATCCCACCAGAGCGCGCACCGCAGGGCGGTGCCCGCGCCGGTGGTGAGCGGGGGCAGCGCGAGGGTGGCGGTGGCCGCGTTCGCCATGCCGGAGAACCAGGCGGTCCGTCCGCGCGGCGGGCGTACGGGAACGGCGCGGGCCATGTGGTTCGCGGCGGCGACCCGGGGCGCGCTGCCGGAGCGCCAGCTGCGGACGGGGTGGACCGAGTTCCCGAGCACGATCAGGAAGGAGTCGGTGGTGGGGTCGAGGACCAGGCTGGTGCCGGTGAAACCGGTGTGGCCCGCCGTGTGCGGGGTGGCCATCGCGCCCATGTACCAGTGCTGGTAGAGCTCGAATCCGAGGCCGTGCTCGTCACCGGGGAAGTCGGTGTTGAAGTCGGTGAACATCAGCTCCACCGACTCGGGGCGCAGCACGCGGGTGTGGCCGTAGACACCGCCGTTGAGGAGGGTACGGGCGAGGATCGCGAGGTCCCAGGCGCAGGAGAAGACCCCGGCGTGCCCGGCCACCCCGCCGAAGGAGTACGCGTTCTCGTCGTGGACCTCGCCCCAGACCAGCCCCCGGTCGAGCCCGGACCACGGGGGCCGGGCGATCTCGGTCGCGGCGATCTTCGGCCGCCAGGACGCGGGCGGGTTGAAACGGGTGCGGCGCATCCCGAGCGGGCCGGTGATCTCCTCGTACAGCAGGGTGTCGAGGGGGCGGCCGGTGAGGCGTTCCAGGATCAGCTGGAGGGTGATCAGATTGAGGTCGGAGTAGAGATAGCGGGTGCCGGGGGGATGGGCGGGCACCTCCTCCCAGAGCATCCGCAGCTTTCCCTCCCGGGTCGGTTCCCGGTAGAGCGGGATCCAGGCGCGGAAGCCCGAGGTGTGGGTGAGCAGCTGCCGGACGGTGATCCCGCCCTTGCCGCCGCCCGCGAACTCCGGCAGATAGCCGGTGACCTTCGCGTCCAGGTCCAGGGTGCCGTCCTCGATCCGCCGCACCGCGAGGAGCGAGGTGAACAGCTTCGACACCGAGGCCAGGTCGAAGACGGTGTCCTCGGCCATCGGGATCCGCTGCTCGGGCGGGAACTCGACGGCGGTGTCGGTGGCCGCGTCGTAGGAGGAGTAGCGGACCGCCGTGCCGATGGCCTGGTGCAGGGCGACGGTGGAGCCGCGCCCGGCGAGCAGGACGGCCCCCGCGTACCAGGGGCGCCGGGGGGAGGGGTCGAGGAAGGTGCGGGCGTCGGCGACGAGCCGTTCCAGATGGGCGGCGGTCAGCCCGGCCCGCTCCGGGCTGCCACGGCGCAGTGGACGCCGGTCGAGGTTCTGTCCCGCGGCGCCCGGTCCGGTTCCCGCCGGATCCGCCGTGGCGAACGGCGCGGGCGCGATGGTCAGTGCCCCACCGAGGGCCAGCGCGCCGCCGCCGAGCGCCCTGCGGCTTATGGCGGCGCTGTCCGGGTGGCGGCCGTCGCCGGGGCGTTCCCCGGCCTCAGCGGTACTCCGCCCGTCCTCCGGTGTGGCGTCGTTGGTCATCGGCACCTTCTCTCCGCTCTGACGAGTTTTCGGCGGGGCGCGTGGTGGGCCCCGCCGACGACATCGCCCACCCATGAAGAAAACTTTCGAAGATTCGAACAGCAGTGGCACTTTCTTCCGGCCGGCCGGTGCTGTCAACCGGCCCGGCGATCTGACGAAGCATCAGAAAACCTCTTCCCTCGGCCATCCGGGTGCGGCATCCTGCCGCCCATGGAGACGGAGCTGAGCACGGCCCTGGGCATCGAGCACGCCATCTTCGGCTTCACGCCCTTCCCCGCGGTGGCCGCCGCCATCAGCAGGGCGGGCGGCCTCGGCATCCTCGGCGCCGTCCGCTACACGGCCCCCGGAGACCTCGAACGCGACCTCGACTGGATGGCCGCGCACACCGGGGACCGGCCCTGGGGCCTCGATGTCGTCATGCCCGCCACCACGGTCCAGGGCGTCACCGAGACCGAGGTGGAGGCGATGATCCCGGAGGGACACCGGCGCTTCGTCCACGAGACCCTCGCCCGCCACGGAGTCCCCGAACTGGCCGACGGCGAGGCGTCCGGATGGCGGATCACCGGCTGGATGGAGGAGGTCGCCCGCACCCAGCTCGATGTGGCCTTCGGCCATCCCATCCGGCTGCTCGCCAACGCCCTCGGCTCCCCGCCACCGGACGTCATCGCCCGCGCCCACGAGCACGGCGTCCGGGTCGCCGCCCTCGCGGGCAGCGCCCACCACGCCCGCCGCCACGCCGACGCCGGAATCGACCTGGTCGTCGCCCAGGGATACGAGGCGGGCGGCCACACCGGGGAGATCGCCACCATGGTCCTCACCCCCGAGGTCGTCGCGGCCGTCGACCCGCTGCCCGTACTCGCCGCGGGCGGCATCGGCAGCGGCGAGCAGATCGCCGCCGCCCTGGCGCTGGGCGCCCAGGGCGCCTGGCTCGGCTCGCTCTGGCTCACCACCACCGAGGCCGAACTCCACTCCCGGGCGCTGACGGAGAAGCTCCTGGCGGCGGGCTCCGGCGACACCGTCCGCTCCCGGGCACTGACCGGCAAGCCCGCGCGTCAGCTCCGTACCGCCTGGACCGACGCGTGGGACGGCCCCGAGGGGCCCGAACCGCTGCCCATGCCGCTCCAGGGACTCCTCGTCGCCGAAGCCCTCACCCGGATCCAGCGCGCGGAGACACTCCCGCTGCTCGGCACCCCGGTCGGGCAGATCGTCGGCCGGATGACCACGGAACGGAGCGTACGGGCCGTCATGGACGACCTCACCCGGGGCTTCGCCCGAGCCGTCGACCGGATCGACCGCGCCGCCCGAAGGAGCGCCCGATGAGCGACCAGCCGCACGGCTTCTGGGCCCAGGCCACCGCCGACCCCGGGCGCACCGTCCTGATCGCGCCCGACGGCGAGCGCTGGAGCGCCGGACGGCTCCACGCCGACGCGAACCGGCTGGTCCACGGATTACGCGCGGCGGGACTCCGGCAGGGCGACGCCTTCGCCGCCGTCCTGCCCAACGGCCCCGCGCTCCTCATCGCCCATCTCGCCGCCACCCAGGCCGGGTTCTATCTCGTCCCCGTCAACCACCACCTCGTCGGCCCCGAGATCGCCTGGATCGTCGCCGACTCCGGCGCCCGCCTTCTCATCGCCCACGAGCGCTACGCCGAGGCCGCGACCACCGCCGCCGACACGGCCGCCCTCCCACCCGAGCACCGCTACGCCGTCGCCGAGTCGCCGGGCATACGGGGGACGATGCCCCGGCCCCGTACGGACGGGGGCGTACGGGAGGGGAGTACGGCCGCCACGCCGCGCTCACGCCCGGGCGGGGTGGAGGGAGACGCGAGCGCCGTGCCGGGCCGGCACTCGGCTGCCATGGAGGGAGGCGCGGCCGTCGCGCCGCGCTCCCGCCCGAGTCCCGTGGGAGCGGGCCGTCTCGTGGGCTTCCGCGCCTTCGAGGAGCTGCTCGACGGACAGCCCGCCACCCCGCCCACCGGCCGCACCCTCGGCTGGGTCATGAACTACACCTCCGGCACCACGGGACGCCCGCGCGGAGTGCGCCGCCCCTTACCCGGCGTGGTGCCCGAGCGCACCTCCCTCGGTGGCTTCCTCGGCATCTTCGGTATCCAGCCCTTCGACGGCAACGTCCATCTCGTCTGCTCGCCGCTCTACCACACCGCCGTGCTCCAGTTCGCGGCCGCCGCCCTCCACCTCGGCCATCCGCTGGTGGTGATGGACAAGTGGACCCCCGAGGAGATGCTCCGGCTCATCCACACCCACCGCTGCACCCACACCCATATGGTCCCCACCCAGTTCCACCGGCTGCTCGCCCTGCCCGACCAGGTCAAGGCGCGCTACGACATCACCTCCCTGCGGCACGCCATCCACGGCGCCGCGCCCTGCCCGGACCATGTGAAGCGGGCCATGATCGACTGGTGGGGCACCTGCGTGGAGGAGTACTACGCGGCCAGCGAGGGCGGCGGCGCCTTCGCCACGGCCCAGGAGTGGCTCCGCAAGCCCGGCACGGTCGGCCGCGCCTGGCCGATCAGCGAGATCGCGATCTTCGACGACGACGGCAACCGGCTGCCACCCGGTGAACTCGGCACGGTCTACCTGCGGATGACGGTCGGTGGCTTCCGCTACCACAAGGACGAGGCCAAGACCCGCGCCAACCGCATCGGGGACTTCTTCACCGTCGGCGACCTCGGCCACCTCGACGAGGACGGCTATCTCTTCCTCCGTGACCGCAAGATCGACATGATCATCTCCGGGGGCGTCAACATCTACCCCGCCGAGATCGAGTCCGCCCTGCTGGCCCACCCCGCCGTCGCGGACGCGGCGGTCTTCGGCGTCCCCCACGCCGACTGGGGCGAGGAGGTCAAAGCCGTGGTCGAGCCCGCCGAGGGCCACCACCCGGACGCCCTGCTCGCCGCCGAACTCCTCGCCCACTGCGCCCACCACCTCGCGGGATACAAACGCCCCCGGACGGTGGATTTCATCACGACGATGCCGCGCGACCCCAACGGCAAGCTCTACAAGCGGACCCTGCGGGAGTCCGCGGTACGCGAGCCCGCCGCACGGGAGGAAACGCCACCTCCTCCGCGCTGAGTCCGCCGTGCGGGCATCCGCGGCACGGGAGTCCGCCGTACGGGAGGACACGCCACCTCCTCCGGCCGGGCTGAGTCCGCTCCCGCGCTGTGCCCGTTCCCGGCTCGGGACCGTGTTCCCCGCGCCCTGTGCCGCCCCCGGCGCGAAGCCGCTCAGGCCGCCGCCGATCCGGCCCGAGAACGACGAAGGCCATGAGACCGCCTCCGGGCGGACCCGCCGACGCCCGGACCCTGTTGGCTCAGCCCCACGCGCGTCCCGCCCCCGAAGCTGGCAGCGTGGCCAGCATGACGACCGGCGCGCCGAGGCTCAGCTCGCAGTGGACGACCTGGGTGCCGCTTCTCGCGCTCGTGGCGCTGGCCGCCGCCTGGGGGCGCACCCTCCCGGGGTGGGCCGTCCTGCTGATCGGGCTCTGCCTCATCGGCGCCGTCCTCGCGGCCGTCCACCACGCCGAGGTCGTGGCCCACCGCGTCGGTGAACCCCTCGGCTCCCTGGTGCTCGCCGTCGCGGTCACGGCCATCGAGGTGGGCCTGATCGTCACCCTGCTGGCGGGCGGCGGGGAGAAGACGTCCACCTACGCCCGGGACACCGTGTTCGCCGCCGTAATGATCACCTGCAACGGGATCGTGGGCGTCGCCCTGCTGGTGGGAGCGCTGCGCCATCGCGTGGCGGTCTTCAACGCCGAGGGCTCGGGCGGGGCGCTGGCCACCGTGTGCACCCTCGCGACCATGACCCTGGTCCTGCCCACCTTCACCACCAGCCACCCGGGCCCCGAGTTCACCGGCGGCCAGCTCGCCTTCGCCGCCGCGGCCTCCCTCTGCCTCTACGCCCTCTTCATCGGCGTCCAGACCGTCCGCCACCGGGACTACTTCCTCCCCGTCACCGCCGACGACGGCACCGACAACGACCCCGACGAACACGCCCCGCCACCAAGCCTCCGCACCACCCGACTCAGCCTCGCCCTGCTGGTCATCGCCCTGATCGCCGTCGTCGGCAACGCCAAACTGACCTCACCCGCCATCGAGAGCGGCGTCGACGCCGCAGGACTGCCGACCACCGTCGTCGGCGTGGTGATCGCCCTCCTGGTCCTGCTCCCCGAAACACTCGCCGCGGTCCGCGCCGCCCGCCGCGGCCGGTTCCAGACCAGCCTCAACCTGGCCTATGGCTCCGCCATCGCCAGCATCGGCCTGACCATCCCCGTCCTCGCCCTCGCCTCCATCTGGCTCCCCACCCCCCTCATCCTGGGCGAAGGCGCCACCAACATGGTCCTGCTCGTCCTGACCGCCATCGTCAGCGCCCTGACCATCGTCCCCGGCCGCGCCACCCTCTTGCAGGGGGGCGTCCACCTCGTCCTCTTCGCCGCCTTCATCTTCCTCTCCTTCATGCCTTAATTTTTTTGCGGTTCTTCGCCTCCGGGGCGCTTTAGTCGATGTCTCAGCGCCGACGTGCTCGATCGCTCGTTCCTCACGATCTCCGCGCGACGTCACTGAGACATCGACGCGCCCCTTTGGCTCAGAACCGACCTCGGGTAGGTCGAGTCCTTGCACGGAGCTACTCACCGGCAGAACCGCCTTGAGCGAATCCGGTGGTGAAGCTCGCACGGGGAGTCCGGGGGTGTGCGTTCTTCGTCCGTCGACAACGGTCACGGTCACACCGACGGTCACTACCGCAGCCGGGCTCCAGGGGCAGGTTCGGGGGGTGCAGGGTCGCCCCCGCAGGGAGGGGCGGGGCAACCCGGCCTCACGGCACGAGTGACGTCTCGTCCGCCGCTCACGAGGAGGTGAGCCCGGAGGCCACCGAACCCCGCAGACAAAGAACGGCGGCAGCGACAGACACCGCATCCGGCACTGGGACGGCGGCGGCAGCGACAGACACCGCACCCGCAGACCGCGCACAGCGGAACCCACCGACACCGCACCCGGCACTGGGACGGCGGCGGCAGCGATAGACACCGCACCCGCAGACCGCGCACAGCGGAACCCACCGACACCGCACCCGGCACTGGGACGGCGGCGGCAGCTGGCCACGGGCCGCACCGCCGGACACGGGACGCACTCGGTCGCGCGGACGACACGGCCGACACGGACGGTCCCGCATCTGGTCAAGCGCCCTGCGGGCGCGGGCGCGGGCGCGGCCCCAGCGCGCGCTTCAAGAAGCCCGCCTGCAGCACATGCATGTTCTCCGTCACCTTCTCCTGTGTCGCCATATGCGTCACCCCGCCCAGCGGCAGCAGCTCGTGCTCCCGCCCGGCCGCCAGTAGCGCGGAGGAGAGCAGGAGGGAGTGCGCCACGACGACGTTGTCGTCGGCGAGACCGTGGATGATCATCAGTGGGCGGGCCGGGTCCCGCGCCGCCACCAGTTCGCCGTCGGCGACGAGGGAGTTGGACCGGTAGGTGTCGGGTACCTCGTCCGGGTGGCCGAGGTAGCGCTCGGTGTAGTGGGTGTCGTAGAGGCGCATGTCGGACACCGGCGCCCCGGCGATGCCCGCGTGGAAGACGTCCGGGCGCCGCAGTACGGCGAGGGCGGCCAGATATCCCCCGTACGACCAGCCCCGGATCCCCACCCGGCCCAGGTCGAGCGGGAGTGACCCGGCCAGCGCGTGCAGGGCCTCGATCTGGTCGTCCAGGACGACCGTGTAGTCGCCCTTGAGGGCCTTCTCCCAGGAGGGGGAGCGGCCCGGGGTGCCCCGGCCGTCGGCGACGATGACGGCGAAGCCCTGGTCGGCGTACCACTGGGAGAGCAGATGGTGGCGCTGGGCGGCGTAGACCCGCTGGCCGCGCGGGCCGCCGTAGGGGTCCATCAGCACCGGCAGCGGGCCGTCGCCGTCGCGGTAGCGGGAGGGCAGCAGGACCGCGCAGGGGATACGGCGGGCGCCCGCCTCCAGCAGCCGGGGCCGGGCGGTGAGCACCGGCCGCAGCGCGTGGCTGGCCACCGTGGTCAGGGGCTGTCCGTCCCGCAGTACGGTCCATGCCGGGCCCGGACCGCCGCTGTCGGTGGCGCGGGCGGAGGCGAGGACGGTCACCGGCCCCGAGCGCGCGGCGGAGTGGACCCCGGGCCCGTCGGAGATCCGTTCGGTCCCGTGCTCGCCGACGCGGTAGACATGGATCTCGCCCGGTTCGGCGTCCGGGGCGCCCGCGCCCGCCGAGGCGGAGACGAGGATGTCGTGCTCGCCGACGTCCAGGACGGCCCGCACCTGGAGCTCGGCCCCGGTCAGCGCCCGGTCGCCGGCCATGAGCAGCCGGACGTCGTCCCGCTCGGTGATGCGCACCAGTTCTCCGGCCGGGGACCAGACCGGTACCCCAGCGAAAAGTTCCAGCCATACTGGGTCGTCCTCGGTGAGCAGGGTCCGGGTGGCGCCCGACGCCGTGTCCACCGTGAGGTAGCGCTGGGTCCGCTGGTCGCGGGCCTGCACCAGAAGGAGGGGAGCGCCCGAGGCGGACCAGTGGACCCGGGCGAGATAGGGGTAGCCCTCGCGGTCCCACTCCACCTCCGTACGGCCGCCTTCCAGGTCCATCAGGAAGAGCCGTACCTCGGCGTTGGCGGTCCCGGCCGCCGGGTAGGCGATGGACCGGGGTTCGCGTCCGGGATCGGTCGGGTCGCTGATCCACCAGCGGCGCACCTCCCGCTCGTCCACCCGGGCCACGAGCAGCCGGTCCGACTCCGGTGACCACCAGAAGCCCCGGTCGCGGCCCATCTCCTCCGCCGCGATGAACTCCGCCGTGCCGTAGCCGACCGCGCCCTCGGGGCCGCCGTACTCCTCCCCGGGCTCCGCGATGGCGCGGTCGCCCGTGCCATCGGCCTCGATGACCCGCAGCGCGCCCTGGCTGGTGTAGGCGATCCGGCGTCCGTCAGGGGAGGGGCGAGGGGCGATGACCGGTCCCCGCGCGGGCAGTTCACGGGCGGTTCCGGCCCGCAGCCCGGCCGTGAAGAGCCGCCCCGAGAGGGTGAAGGCGGCGAGTTCGACCGCGTTGTCCACCGTGTAGGCGACGATCCCGGTCCCCGCCTCGCGGCTGCGCTCGCGGCGGGCGCGTTCCTGGTCCGAGAGCTGTTCGCCGGCGCCGCCGAGGAGGACGGCGGGGTCGGCGGCGACCCGTTCGCGGGGCCTGCCGTCCCCCGCTTCGCCCAGGTCGGCCACCCAGAGCCGACCGGTCCGGTCGGTCCCCGAGGATGACCGGATGAAGACCAACCGAGAGCCGTCAGGAGAGACGATGGGGGCGCGAGGTGTGCCCACGGTGAAGCGCTGGGTAATGGCGTACTGGTGTAGGAAGGAGAGCTGCGTCCTCGTGGTCATATGACCGAACCTAGCGGCCGTGCGCCCCCCTTTGCTGCTGTGCACCGATCAATGCGTTCGTACGGATAGTTATGATCCGTAGCGCCAAGTGGGTAGGTCCCACTGGCACATGCAATCCGCCTGTCCCGCTGTCCCGACCGAATCTTGTGGAGGTGAACCGCCGTGGCACTCTCCATTTCGGCGGTGCTGCTGCTGGCCGTCATCGTCTTCCTGTTGATCCGGAAGTCCGGGCTCAAGGGCGGGCATGCGGCGATCTGCGTGTTGCTCGGGTTCTATCTCGCCAGTTCGTCCATCGCTCCCACGATCTCCGACCTGACCTCGAATGTCGCCGGGATGATCGGGGACTTCAAGTTCTGACCGGCCCGGGGCGGTCGTCCCGCCCGGTTCCCTCCCGTGGACGCCTTCCGACCGGGGCGTTCACGGATCCGACACGTCCGCGTGGTCTTCCCTCGTAGGCTGTCGGCATGAAGGATCTTCCCGCCCGTCGTCTGCTCCTGGTCCACGCGCACCCGGACGACGAGTCGATCAACAACGGCGCCACCATGGCGAAGTATGCCGCCAGTGGCGCCCAGGTCACCCTGGTGACCTGCACCCTCGGCGAAGAGGGCGAGGTCATCCCCGCTGGCCTCGCCCATCTCGCGTCGGACCGCGAGGACCGTCTCGGCACCCATCGTGTCGGTGAGCTGGCCGCCGCGATGAGAGCGCTG
Source organism: Streptomyces sp. NPDC057638 (assembly GCF_042800315.1). Lineage (NCBI taxonomy): Bacteria > Bacillati > Actinomycetota > Actinomycetes > Kitasatosporales > Streptomycetaceae > Streptomyces > Streptomyces sp. NPDC057638. The sequence goes on along the minus strand of NZ_JBHVHF010000148.1, from coordinate 2,013 downwards.
GGCGTCCATGACCACCGCTTCCTCGGCGGTCCCGGGCGCTATCGGGACTCCGGGATGATGGGCGTCGAGCAGAACCACCGCGAGGACGCCTTCTGGGCGACCCCCGTCGATGACGCGGCGATCCCCCTGGTGGAGATCATCCGGTCCACGCGCCCCCAGGTGCTCATCACCTACGACCCCGAGGGCGGCTACGGCCACCCGGACCACATCCAGACCCACCGTGTGGCCATGCGCGCCGCCGAGCTGGCCGGTGAGCCCGCCTACCGCCGCGATCTGGGCGATCCCCACACCATCGAGAAGATCTACTGGAACCGGGTGCCGCGCTCGGTCGCCGAGGAGGGCTTCGCCCGGCTGCGGGCCGAGGCGCCGGGCGACTTCCCCGGGATCGCCGCCCTCGGTGATATCCCCGGAGTGATCGACGACGCGCTGATCACCACCGAGATCGACGGTACTCGGTTCGCGGACGCGAAGGCCGAGGCGATGCGCGCCCACGCCACCCAGGTCGAGGTGAGGGGTTCTTTCTTCGCCCTCTCCAACCATCTGGGACAGCCCATTTTCGCCACGGAGTTCTACCAGCTGGTAGCCGGTGAGCCGGGTGCCCCGGCCGGTGAGCGCGAGCGCGACCTCTTCGCGGGCCTCGCCGGAGCCTCCCGGGCGGCGGCATGAGCGCCCCCCGGCAGTCGGGCGACTGGCTGACCCGCCCTCCGGGCACCGCGAGCCACGCGGTCAACTGGGTGCGGATCGCGGCCTATGCCGGAATCGCCCTGCTGGGGGTGGTCGTCGGTGTCGCGGGCTCCCTGGTCCAGGGCGGCTGGTTCCCCGGCGGACTGCTGCTCGCCCTCCTCGGCTCGGCCGGCCTCTTCTACGGGGCGGCCCGCGCGACCGGTGCCCAGCTCGGCGCGTGGTCGGCGGCGGCGGGCTGGCTGGTCGCCATCGTCGTGCTGAGTCTCGGCCGCCCCGAGGGTGACGGCACCTTCTCGGCCGGGATGGGGCCGCTGGTCTTTATGCTCGGCGGGATGCTGGTGGCTGTGATCTGCGCCACCCTGGCCCGGGTGACGCAACCGGACGGGGGCGCCGACCGACTTGACCGGTGAGGGGTCGTCATGACCCCCGGCGAGTGGCCGGTACGGGAGCACCCTAGGCTGGACCGCCATGGAGGGCGAGGAAGCCCTCGAACTGACCTTGCCCGTACGGTCGACGGAATGATGCTTTCCGCAGTCGCGGGTCTGCCCCGACGACGGCCAGTATGGTGGAGCGCGCCGCCGAGCCGCCCAGAGAAGTACCGAACCAGTAGGAAACGGGCGGCGGAGCCAATCAGGAGAACCTGCTTTGAGTCGTGAAACTGACAGTTCGTCCTCTGGGGCGCAGGGCCGCGGTGGAGCCGCGTACCCCTCCGGGACCCCGCCGTACGGATCAGGCCAGTATCCGTCGCCACAGCCGGCGCAGGACGCTTCCGAGGGAGGCGCCTCCGGGGCGAAGGGCGGTGGCCGTCCGCCACGGGGCGACGGCGCCAGGCCCGAGACCAAGACCGAGACGACGCTGACGACGCGGATCCGGATCAACATCCCGGGTTCGCGGCCGATCCCGCCCGTCGTCATGCGCAAGCCGGTGAACGAGACGGATCCGGCGGGCGAGCCGTCCGGCCCCGCCACGGGCGCGGACGGGTCCGCGCCGCCGCGCCGCGCCGCCGAGAGCGACGCCGAGCGCACCGCCGCGATGCCGGTACTCGACATGCCCGGCGCCGAACCCGCCGGGGCCACCCCGGCGAACGACTGGTTCGCGCCGCGCAGGTCCTCCGGAACCAACGGCGCGGGGATGTCCGTGCCGCAGGGCGCCCCGCCCGGCGGGGGTGCCCCCGACGCGGGCGGCAACGCGCCGTCCGCCGGTCTGCCGTACTTCTCCGACGCGGCCCCGGCCGCGCCCGGGACGGTCCCCGGTGCCGCCCCGTCCGCACCCCCGGGATCCACGGCTGACACCCGGCGCACCCCTACAGGCCGCGCCCCGGATCCGTAC
>NZ_JBHVHF010000147.1:0-19429 GCF_042800315.1 Streptomyces sp. NPDC057638 | reverse complement strand
GCCGGGGTCGGCGGTACGGGAGTGGCCGGGCCGGACCGGCGGACCGCGCCGCCCCCGTACTCCCGCGCCTACCGGCCCGTCAGCGGGCCGCCCCGCCCACGTACTCCCGCAGATGACGGGCGGTGAGGGTGTCGGCGGAGGCGACCAGTTCGGCGGGGGTGCCGGTGAAGACGATCTCCCCGCCGTCGTGACCACCGCCCGGGCCGAGGTCGATCAGCCAGTCGGCGTGCGCCATCACGGCCTGGTGGTGCTCGATCACGACGACCGTGTTCCCCTCGTCGACCAGCCGGTCCAGCAGGGCCAGCAGCTTGTCGACGTCGGCCATGTGCAGTCCGGTCGTGGGCTCGTCCAGGATGTAGGTGGAGGACTTCTCCGCCATATGGATGGCGAGCTTGATCCGCTGGCGCTCACCGCCGGAGAGGGTGTTGAGCGGCTGGCCCAGGCGGAGATAGCCGAGTCCGACGTCGGTCAGGCGCCCGAGGATGGTGTGGGCCTGCCCGGAGGGGAAGAAGTCGTGGGCCTCCGCGATCGACATCCCGAGGACCTCGCTGATGTTCTTGCCACGCAGGGTGTAGGTCAGCACCTCGGGGGTGAACCGCTTGCCCTCGCACTCCTCGCAGACCGAGGCGACTCCGGCCATCATCGCGAGATCGGTGTAGACCAGTCCGAGCCCGTTGCAGTGCGGGCAGGCGCCCTCGGAGTTGGCGCTGAAGAGGGCGGCCTTGACGCCGTTGGCCTTGGCAAAGGCGGTACGGATGGGATTGAGCAGGCCGGTGTAGGTGGCCGGGTTGGAGCGGCGCGAGCCCCGGATCGGGGACTGGTCGGCGACGACCACGCCCTCCTGCCTGGCGAGGTAGCCATGGATCAGAGAGCTCTTGCCCGACCCCGCCACACCGGTCACCACGGTCAGCACGCCCGTCGGCACGTCCACGCTGACGTCCTTGAGGTTGTGCCGGTCGGCGCCCTTGATGGTGAGGTGTCCGCGCGGCGCGCGCACGGTCTCGCGGAGGGTGGCGCGGTGTTCCAGATGCCGTCCGGTCAGGGTGCCGGAGGCGCGCAGTCCGGCGACGTCCCCGGTGTAGCAGATCTCCCCGCCCGCCTCGCCCGCGCCGGGGCCGAGGTCGACCACGTGGTCGGCTATGGCGATCACCTCGGGCTTGTGCTCGACCACGAGGACGGTGTTGCCCTTGTCCCGCAGGAGCAGCAGCAGTTCGTTCATCCGCTGGATGTCGTGCGGATGGAGGCCGACGGTGGGCTCGTCGAAGACATAGGTGACATCGGTGAGGCTGGAGCCGAGGTGGCGCACCATCTTCACCCGCTGGGCCTCACCGCCGGAGAGGGTGCCCGAGGGCCGGTCGAGACTGAGGTAGCCCAGTCCGATGTCGACAAGCGAGTCGAGCAGATGGCGCAGGCTGGTCAGGAGGGGGGCGACCGAGGCGTCCTCGATGCCACGCAGGAAGTCGGCCAGCTCGTTGATCTGCATCGCCGAGCACTCGGCGATATTGACGCCGTTGATCCGGGAGGAGAGCGCGGCGCGGGTGAGCCGGGTGCCCTCGCACTCGGGGCAGCGGGTGAAGACGACGGCACGGTCCACGAAGGCGCGGATATGGGGCTGGAGCCCGTCGCGGTCCTTGGCCAGCCAGGTCCGCCGCAGCCGGGTGACCAGGCCCTCATAGGTGAAGTTGTTGGTGCCCACCTTCACCTTCACGGCCTCTTTGTGGAGCAGGTCCGCCCACTCCCGCTCGGTGAAGTCCCGCAGCTTGGTGCCGGGGTCGTAGAAGCCGCTGGCGACCAGGATCGACCAGGGCCAGGAGTCGACGGCGTGGCCGGGGATGGTGATCGCGCCCTCGTTGAGTGACTTGTCGCGGTCCACGAGCTGGTCGACGTCGATGTCCGCGACCTCGCCCAGCCCCTCACAGCGCGAACACATGCCCTCGGGAACGTTGAAGCTGAAGGCGCCCGAGGTCCCGATGTACGGGGTGCCGAGCCTGCTGAAGACGATCCTGAGCATGCTGTAGGCGTCGGTGGCGGTGCCGACCGTGGAACGGGAGTTCGCGCCCATGCGCTCCTGGTCGACGACGATGGCGGCGCTGAGGTTGTGCAGTCCGTCGACCTCCGGACGGCCGAGGCTGGGCATGAAGGACTGGACGAAGGCGGTGTACGTCTCGTTGATCAGCCGCTGGGACTCGGCGGCGATGGTCCCGAACACCAGACTGGACTTTCCGGAGCCCGAGACGCCGGTGAAGACGCTGAGCCGGCGCTTGGGCAGATCGACGTCGACTCCCCGCAGGTTGTTCTCGCGGGCTCCCCGGACCTGGATCACGGTGTGGTGGTCGGCGGGCAGGGCGGAGGGGGCCGGGATGCTGGGGTCGGCGGGCATACGGGTTCCCTTGCTGTCGTGGTGTTCCTGGGCGCGCGACCCCGCGTGGCGGGTGCGGACCGGCGCGTGACGCGCGTCGGTCCGGGACGGGCTGAGGGGGTCGTCGCCCATCCTCGCTCACCGGCCCCACTCCCGCCTCCCGTTTCACGGCCAGGGCCCAGCCAGGCCCCCGCCAGAGTGACGAGCCCCTCTACCACAAATCAGCTCAATAGAACAGGAAAAGAGGAAAAAGAAGGCTCAATCCACTAGAGATCAGTTACTTTTCAGCCAACGATTCACCATTTTCATGTCCACAGACAACCCTGAGGCCGCCTCGCCTCTCTCAGGTGGTGAGCGGCGCGCAGGGCTTTGACCGAGTCCACCGGCGCGGGACCGCCCACCCAACATCCCAGTGGTACTCGTAACACAACGAGGAACGATGACCAGTTCTCAGCACCGTCGTCTCTGGCGTTCCGCGCTCGCGGGATCAGCGGCCTTCACCGTGATCGCCGCCGTCGTCGCCGCGGCGCCGGACTCCAGCGCGGCCAAGTCCCCCACGCCCGCTCTGAGCCTGATCGCGGCGTCCAAGAACGTCACCCTGGACAGCTGGAAGGAGGACCCGGGGGTCTGGCTCGACCTCGGGACCTATCTGACCGCCGAGAAGGCCGCCCTGGAACTGCGGATCACCCGCAAGTCCTACAAGCACCCGGTGGTCATCCAGCAGATCGTCCGGGACGGCAAGACCACCACGACCAAGACCCTCCCCGCGGGCACGGTCAAGGACTTCTCCGGTCTGCCGGGCTTCGCCCAGATCACGATCACCGACAAGGCCGGAAAGACGGTGGCCAAGCGCACCGAGTCCTTCTGCCCCAACAACGCCTCCGGCCGGGTCCGCCCGGACGCCCCGGCGAAGTCGAAGTACCCGGAGAGCTGCCCGACCAACCCGTTCACCCTCGGCTCGGTCTGGGGCGTGGAGAAGGGCTGGGCGTCCAACACCTACGCGGGCTACTACGGTGGCGACCAGATCAAGATCGCCCCGGGCAAGTACACCGCGAAGGTCTCGGTGACCAAGAAGTACCGCGACCTGTTCGGCATCCCCAACAAGCCGCAGACCATCAACCTGACGGTCCGTGAGCGGTCCTGGGAGGAGATGGGCATGGGGCGCGCCGCCGCCTCCGGCCACGGCGACCACTCCGCCGGGCACGCCCACCACGGCGCCCCGCAGGCCCCGCGCACCCTCGGCGAGGCCACCAGCGGCACCGGCCCGGCGTACAACGTCGGCCACGGCCCGCACCCGCCGGCCCCGCCCGCGCTGCCCTGGGCGCTGAAGGCCAACGCCCGCACCCTGGCGAACGTCGGCGACGGCCCCGGCCGCACCGACGGGTCCCGCAAGGCCCCGGGCGCCAAGCCCAACGCCAAGCGCCCCACCGGCAAGGCCAGCGTGCCGAACGTGCCCAAGCCCGACCTGCGCTCGCTGCCCGCCTACGGGATCATGATCAGCGAGAGCGACGAGAACGAGCCCGGCAAGGACTACCTGTCCTTCAGCGCCAACGTCTGGAACGCGGGCCCGGCCAAGCTCGTCGTGGACGGCTTCCGCACTCCCGGCAAGGAGCTGATGGACGCCTACCAGTACTTCTACGACGCCAACGGCAAGCAGGTCGGCTACACCCCGACCGGCACCATGGAGTGGGACCCGCGTCCCGGCCACGAGCACTGGCACTTCACGGACTTCGCCAGCTACCGGCTGCTGAAGGCCGACCAGAAGGAGGCCGTCCGCAGCGGCAAGGAGGCGTTCTGCCTCGCCAACACCGACGCGGTCGACTACACCGTCAAGAACGCCAACTGGCACCCGTCCAACACCGACCTCTCCACCGCCTGCGGCCAGGAGAGCTCGATCTCGGTGCGCGAGGTGCTGGACGTCGGCTCCGGTGACACCTACACCCAGGACCTGCCGGGCCAGTCCTTCGACATCACCGACGTCCCGAACGGCACCTACTACATCCAGGTGCTGGCCAACCCGGAGAAGCGGCTGAAGGAGACCAGCCTCACCAACAACAGCGCGCTCCGGAAGATCGTCCTCGGCGGCAAGCCGGGCAAGCGCACGGTGACCGTCCCGCCGCACGAGCTGGTGGACGCCAACCTCTGATCCTCGCCCGCGAGGAACGCTGACGCGATATCCCGACAGGCCCGGACGCCCCGTGCGTCCGGGCCTGTCCCGTGTCCGGCACCGGTACGGGGACGCGGACCCCGCCGCCGTACGGAACGCCGTGCTCAGCGGCGTGCGTGACGGACCGTCAGCTTTCCATAGCCCATGGTCCCGGAGATCCGGATCCTCGGCCCAGCACCGCCGGAGCGACGCGGGGCCTGGTAGACCGGGCCCTTCCACCCGGCCGTCAGCGCCTCGGTCTCCACGATCGCGTCACGCGGAACCGTGATCTTCGCCCCGCCCATGCCCAGGCGCAGCTCGATATCGACCACCGGATGTTCGAAGACCGCCCGGGACAGGTCCAACCGCACCCGTCCCAGCGCGGACTCCACGATCAGGGACCTCGGCACCCGCCACACGCCACGCCGCACGATCCGTCCGCCGCCCGCGGCGATCGTCGACACGGTGTCCGCGGGATCCGCCGGGAGCCCGGTCAGGGCCCGCTCCAACTCCTCGCGCGTCGTGGCGGTGAGAGCCCCCTGGAGCCGTCCGTCCATGTCCTCGTGGGCGAGGCGCCCTTCGGCATAGGCGTCCTGTAAGCGTCGTACCGCGCTCTCGCGATCGTCGTCCGAGACGAGCTGTGGCGGGTGTTCCGGCGGAGAGGTCATGCCCGCACTCTAATGGGGTGTCAGCGCCAGTCGCCGGTGAGCCAGGCCACCAGGCGGGGGTGGTGCGGTGACGGCTCGCAGGGGACCAGCGATGTGGTGGCGACGAAGTCCTGGGTGAGGACGCCCTCGACCGTCGCCACCGCCCGGGAGAGGTCGACGGAGACGTCACCGGGCTCCCCGATCGTCGGCGGCGGGTCCGGTTCCATGGCGATCTCGGAGTCCTCACAGCCGACGTCGCCGAGCGGCTGGCCCAGGTACCAGCCGCTGACGAAGACGGCGTACAGGATCGCGGTGGCGCCTAACCGGCGCGGGGTTATCCAGGTGGGCATGGTCGCACTCTCTCAGAACGCCCCCACCGGACGGCGGGCGGCCCGCCACACCACCCGCCACACGCGGCCGCTGTCCGCCGGCCACCCGGGCCGGATCACCGGCCACCGGGCGGGAGTCAGCGGCCGGGAGTCAGCGGGTCAGCGTCGCGAAGATCCGGGAGAACTCATAGCGGCTCTGCGGGATGTTGGTGCACTGGTAGAGCGCCCCCATACACGCGTCACGATCGCGGGTGATCTCCCAGAACGAGAGTCCGCCCAGCCCCTCCCGCCGCGCGAAGTCGACCAGTTCGCGGGCGTCGTCCTGGTCGAAGACCCGGCCGTCGTCGTTCTGGCCGAGCATCGGGGAGACCCCCACCAGCGCGCGCACCTCCGCCGCGCTCCGATCGGGATAGACCCCGGCCAGCTGGGCGACGGCATGGCGCGCGGCGCTGATCGCGGCGCCGCCGTAGTCCACGGTCCGCCGGTGGTTCAGGGTCATCACGTTCACCAGCTCGATCTCGACACCCGCGGCGCGAGCGGCGCGGACCATCGACAGGCCCTCGGGCGTCAGCCCCTCGGGATAGCCGGGCACGGTGAGGGAGATCCGCAGCCCGGGGTGGGCCCGCTGGAGCCGGGCCAGGGCCTGGGAACGGCGCTGGAGGACCGCCGGCTGGGCCCGGCCGTTGTCGAGTGTCATATCGATCCGGGTCAGACCGTAGGTGGAGACGACGGCGTCGTACTCGGCGAAGAGGGCGTCCACGGTGCGGCAGGTCTCCGCCAGATCGCGCCCGCTGGCGCCGCCGAAGGAGACGGTGACCTCGCCCCCGGCGGCGCGCAGGGCGTCGATCTGTTCCCGGGCCCATCCCCCGCGGACGTCATAGGCGTTGAACCATCTGGCCTGGCAGCCACTCCCGGTGATGAAGCTGAGGGCGAACCGCTTCAGCCCGCTGTTCCGCGCCAGCTCGGGCAGGGTCGCGGTCGACGAGCCCTCCACGTTCACATAGGCGACGGTGACCGGGCGCCCGGCGGGCGCGCCCCCCTGCGCGGCCGTGGTGCCCACGAGGGGCGCGCTGTAGTCGGAGACGGTGCCCGACGCGTCACGGGAGCGGACCCGCAGGGAGTGGTCGGTGGCGGGCCGCAGACCGGTGAGGGTGGTGATCGTGCCACTGACCGGGACGGGCGGGCCGCCGTCGCGCGAGATCTCGTACCCGGCGGCGGGCCCGTTGGGTCCGCCGGCGCCGAGCCAGCGGATGGTGAGGGAGGTGTCGGTGGCCGAACTGACCCGGATCTGACCTGGTACGGCGGGCGGGATCCGGTTTCCGGCGCCGGGACCGCCCCCGCAGGAGGCGCCGTTGAGCGAGCAGTTGACCGGGTCGTCGACACCGGCGAGCACCATGCCGAACGTCGTGGACTCACCGGGCGCCAGGGTCCTGTTGTGACGCTGGCTGGTGAAGGTGTGACGGCGGCCGTCCCGGGTGACGCCCGCGTCCCAGGCCGCCCGGACACTGGTACCGGAGGGCAGATCGACGGAGACGCTCCAGTCGCGCATCGACATGGAACCACCGTTGGTGATGGTGTACCGGCCCTGGTAACCACCGTCCCAGGTCGCTGTCCTGGTGAAGACGGCGGTGGAGATCGAGGCGCCCGCCGGTGGTGCGAGGAACACCAACAGGAACTGGACGACGACGATGAACGGCACCAGCCCTCTGCGCAACACTGCCTCCCCCGTGTGGCATCGGACCGCTCCGGGCCCTCGCCATGACCACCACTTGGCACACGCCATCTCATGATGCATCGCGCCAACCGCTCACGCGGCGGCGCCGGGGGCATGTCGCTGGCCCCCAGGCCGAACGCACCTCCCTGACCAGTGATTTTACAACCGTCAACGGTCTACACCACCCTCGACCACGGCCCCAGCACTCCCGGTGACGAGAAGGTCAGGCCCAGAGCCGGGCCGCTCCGGTTCCGGAACGGCTTAGACCGTGACGGTGTGGTGGCGACCCATCGGGATGACCATCGGGGTGCCGCTCACCGGGTCGGGGGCGACCTGGCTGCGGAGCCCGAAGACCCGCTCCACCAGGGGGGCGGTGATGATCTGGCGGGGGTCGCCCTGGGCGACGACCCGGCCCGACTTCATGGCGATGACATGGTCGGCGTACCGGCAGGCCTGGTTGAGGTCGTGCAGCACCATGACCACCGTCCGTCCCTCCTCCCGGTTGAGGTCCGTCACCAGGTCCAGCACATCGATCTGGTGGGCCAGGTCGAGATAGGTCGTGGGCTCGTCCAGCAGCAGGATCGGGGTGCCCTGGGCGACGGCCATCGCGATCCACGCGCGCTGGCGCTGCCCGCCCGAGAGCTCGTCGACGGACCGGCCCGCGAGCTCGGTCATACCCGTCGCGCGCAGCGCGTCGTGGACGGCGCGCTCATCACCGCTGGACCACTGGCGCCACCAGCTCTGATGGGGCGAACGGCCGCGTGTGACGAGGTCGATCACGGTCAGCCCCTCGGGCGCCACGGGCGACTGGGGCAGGATGCCGAGCGTACGGGCGAGTTCCCGGGTGGGTGTGGAGTGCACCGAACGACCGTCGAGGGTCACGGTGCCCGCCTGGGGGGTGAGCAGCCGGGCGAGCGCCCTCAGCAGGGTGGACTTGCCACAGGCGTTGGCGCCGACGATCGCGGTGATCCGGCCGGCGGGAAGGGCGACATCGAGGCCCTCGGCGATGATCCGGTCGTCGTAGCCGAGGGTCAGCGCGTTGGCGCGCAGTTCGGGCGCGGGGTTCACACCGCCGCCCTCGCTCGCCGCCGCCCCGGGGCGCGGGGGGATCACGGACGGATCGGCGTCGGCGGGCTGGTCGTTCACGGCGTCGGCCTCCTGGGTCGGCGTCACGGTCAGGGGGCCGGGGCCCTCATGGTGGGGTGGGGCCGGGGTGCCCCACCGTACGGGGGTCCGGGTGTCCGGGCCCGCGTACGGTGGGACCGCCGCGGCGGTCCCGGGGACGGGTGCGTCGGTCATGGCATCAGCCCCCCGAGCCCGCGCGGTTGGCCCGGATGAGCAGCCAGAGCAGGACGGGCGCGCCCAGGACTCCCGTGACGACCCCGACCGGGAGTTCCGTGTCGGCCATCACCTGACGGGCGATGAGGTCGGAGACAAGGACCATCAGCGCCCCCGTGAGCCCCGCCGCGAACGGTGGTGGCCACGGCGTGGCGGCGAGCCGCTGGGCGATCTGGGGCGCGGCGAGGGCGACGAAGGCGATCGGTCCCGCCGCCGCCGTACCGAAGGCGACGAGGACGACCCCGCAGAGCAGCACCGCGATCCGTACGGGCTGGACCCGGGTGCCCAGGCCACGGGCGACGTCGTCACCGAGCTGGAGGGTACGGGTCAGCCGTCCGAGCAGCAGTGCCGCGGGAAGGCAGACCGCCATGGCGGCGGCCAGCGGCCCGATGTGCTCCCAGGTGCGGCCGTTGAGGTTGCCGACCAGCCAGCCGAGGGCGGAGCCCGCCTGGAACCGTTCGCCGCGTGCCATGAGGTAGTCGGTGACGCTGGTGCAGATCCAGGCGACGCCGATGCCGACGAGGACGATGCGGTAGCCCGTCGTACCGCGTTTCCAGGCGAGCAGATAGACGACGAGCGCGGCACCGAGGGCCCCGAGGAGACCCAGCGCCTGGGTGCCGAGGCCGCCGTCCCAGCCGAGGACGATCCCGGCGACGACGACGGCGCCCGCGCCCTGGGTGATGCCGACCATGTCCGGGCTGGCCAGCGGGTTGCGGGTGACCGTCTGGAAGAGGGCGCCGGAGACCCCGAAGGCGATCCCGACCAGCAGCGCGGTCAGCGCCCTGGGCAGCCGCAGCTCCTCGACGATGAGCCGGGTACCGGGGTCGCCGCCGCCGAGGAGGACACCGGCCACGTCGGTGAGGCGCAGGGGGACGTCACCGACGGCCACACCCCAGCAGAAGGCGAGGACGACGGCGGCGAACAGGACCGCGCAGACCAGCGCGAGCCGGGGGCGCAGCACCCCGGAGACGGGCGGCACGGCGAGCCGGTAGGCACGCCGGTCACGCGCGAGGACCGGCGCGGCGGCGCTACGGGTGCGGGCCGGGTCAGCGGCCGTACGGGATGGAGCGGTGGCCGTACGGGACGGATCGACTGGTGTCGTACGGGACGGATCGGGCGGCAGGTCGGTCATGCTCACAACTCCGCGAGACGTCGACGGCGGACCATCGCGATGAAGAAGGGGCCGCCGATGAAGGCGACGAGGATCCCCGCCTGGATCTCGGCGGGCCGCGCCAGCAGCCGTCCCGCGACATCGGCGGCGAGGAGCAGACAGGGCGCGAGTACGGCCGAGAGCGGCAGGATCCAGCGGTAGTCGGGCCCGATACCCGCGTACTGGGTCAGCACCCGCGCCACATGCGGGACGACGAGTCCGACGAAGACGACCGGACCGATGACGGCGACCGCGCCTCCGGTGAGAAGGGTGACGGCGGTGACCCCGAGGGCGCGCACCAGACCCAGCCGCTGTCCGAGCGCGGTGGCCACGTCGTCGCCGAGGGCCAGGCTGTTGAGCGAGGGCGCCAGCGCGAGGGCGAGGGCCGCACCCGCGAGGAGGAAGGGCAGCACGCGCAGCAGTTCACCGACGCCCTGGTTGGCGAGCGATCCGGCGGACCAGAAGCGGTAGCGGTCGAGCGCCTCGGGTGAGTCGAGGACGATGGCGCTGGTCAGCGAGAAGAGGAGGGAGGTCACGGCGACACCCGCGAGGGCGAGCTTGACCGGTGTGGCCCCCGATCCGCCGAGGCCCGCCATCAGATAGACCAGGACGCTCGCGGCGAGCGCCCCGGCGAAGGCGAACCAGATGTAGCCGTACGCGGAGGTGAGGCCGAGCACTCCGGTGGCGACGACGATCGCGAACGCGGCGCCCGCGCTGACACCGAGGAGTCCGGGTTCGGCCAGCGGGTTGCGGGTCAGGGCCTGCATCAGCGCCCCGGAGAGCCCGAGCGCGGCCCCGGCGGCGACCCCGAGGACGGTCCTCGGTACGCGCACGGACCAGATCGCGTTCTCCACCGTGCGGGTGGGCGCGTCGCCGAGCAGGGTGCGCCACACCTCGCCGACGGGGACGTTCAGCGCGCCGAAGGCCAGGGACGCGACGGTCAGGGCGAGCAGCGCGGCGACCGGCAGCACCCCGAGAAGGAGCACGCGGGCCACACGGGCGCGCGGCGCGGGCGCGGTTCCGGTGGGCGGGGGGTGTGCCTCGGTGGCCGGTCCGGTTTCCGGTCTCCGCACGTCACTTCCTCGGGTCGGATGAGGCAGACCGGTACGGGCCGGTGTCGGCACCACCCCAGGCACACCTCTGTTGAATTAGGTAAACCTAACCTTACTGCGCCCGTTTTCCCCCTCCCGCCCGGGGTTGTCCCGGGACGGGTCGGGCAGGGGCGGTACGGGGGATCACAGGCCGGTACGGGAGCGCGGAAGCCAGCGGGGGACAGCGGGACCGTGGCCAGCGAGGGACAGCGGGTGCGTGGGCCAGCGGGGGCGTGGGCCAGCCCGGCAGACCGCGCCCGACGCGGATCACCCGCACCCGGTTCCGGGCGTACGGACGCCGGGCGTACGAGGGCCGGGCGCCCGGTCCCCGTACGCCTGGGAACCGGGTGCGACCGCCGGGGCGGCCGCACCCACGCCGCGTCAGGACGCGGGCTGTTCCACCTTCGTCGCCGGGTTCCCGTCCACGGCCGCCGCGAGCTGCGCGCTGAGCCGCTCCGCCACGTACGGCAGACTCAGCACCGTGCCGAACGACATGGCGTGACCGTAGGCCGTCTTCTCCGGGATGTAGACCTCGCGCCCCTCCTTGACCACCTTCAGATCGCCGTACGACGAGTCCTGGCGCAGCTTGGCCGCGTCCTTGGCGACATCACCGACCATCCAGACGATGGCGTCCTGGTCGAGCAGATCGGTGCGTTCCTTGCTGATGCTGGCGCCGAACTGGCCGCCGATCACCTTGTCGAGCCCCGCGGGCGAGCCGAAGCCGAGGCTGCCCAGCAGCCGGGAGCGGGAGTCCTGGGAGCCGAAGACGAAGTGGCCCTCGTAGGGCGTGGCCACCAGCGCGGTCGCCTTCTTGAACTCCGGCCGCGCGGCGGCGGCCAGCTTCGCCTCGGTGTCCGCGACGGCCCGGTCGGCCTCGGCCGACTTGCCGAGGGCCTGGCCGATCCGGCGGGTCTGCTCCTGCCACGGCACGCCGAAGTCGTTGTACTCCTTGGGCTGGGCCACCACCGGGGCGAACGCCGACAGCGCCTGGTACTGCTCCTTGGTCAGTCCGCCGTAGACGGCGACGATCAGGTCCGGCTTGAGCGCGGCGATCCGCTCCACCTGGGGGCCGGTGCCAGGGTTCTTCAGCACGGTCGGCTTCTTGCCGCCGAGCTTGTCCTCGGCCCAGGGACCGACGGCGCCGGGGTACTGGCCCACCCACTCGGTGGTCCCGACGGGCACGGTACCGAGGGCGAGTACCGCGTCCTGGTCGGTGAAGCCGACGGTCACGACGCGCCGGGGCTCGGACGGGACGGTGGTGGAGCCGTACTTGTGCGCGATCGTGACGGGGAAGGCACCGCCGCCGGTCCCCTTCGCGGCGGCGTCCGCGCCGGAGCCGCCCTTGTCGCCACCACAGGCGGTGGCCGTGCCCAGGAGCAGCAGTGCGGCGGCGAGCGCGGTGGCGAGCCGGGGGGTTCGGAGGGATCGGGCCATCGGTGGTCCTTCGGTTGGTCGGGTGATCGTCCGGCGCCGCTCTCCCCCGTGGGACAGCGGGCCGGGTGGCGCGGAACGGCCGGTGCGGAGCGGGGGCCGGGACACTCCGGCACCACCGGAACTCGCCCCGTACGAACGGCACGAAGCGCACGCAGCGGGGCCGCGGCGACCGTGCACCGCCCGCAACGCCGCCACCATGGTGGGAGCGCGCGACGACGGCTCCGGCCGGTCGTCCGCCCTGACCGCGCCCGTCAGGGCAGGCTCCGCGGAGCCCGGCCCCGGAAGCGCGAACTTAGGTAAGGCTAGACTAACCATCCCTTCCCGGTCATCTCGCGCCGGGCCCCGCTCCTCGCCCCCGCGCCGCCGTCGGTACGGGGGCGATCACGCGGCGAGGCGGCTGTGATCACGGGGCCGGGACGCGGGCGCCGGTGCCTCCACGACGCGCCACCCCCGCCCCTGGGTCGCGTCCGCACCGTGACGCCGCCCTCCCCGGACAAGGTCCAGCGGTGGGGGTGCGGGACCCAGAGGTGGGGGTTGCTCCCACCCGGGCCCCCAAGCCCTGAGGCAGGGCCCTCGGCGCCTCGGACGGTGGGACCTCGCGGACCGAGCCGAGCGCGGGGCGGGGCCACCCCCTCCGTACCGCGTCCGCCCGACCGCACCCTTGCGCCCACCGGAGTCACGACCACACCATCAGCCACAGTGTCCGCCGATGGCGGCACCCGGTCGTCCGCCCGAACAGCGAAGGGATCCCCGTGCTCTGCACCAGAGTCACCAACGCCAACATCGTCACGATGGACCCGGACCGGCCCACCGCCCGAGAACTCGGGATCTGGCGCGGCCGTGTGGTGGGACTGGACGAGGAGGTCGCCGCCCTGCCCGCGCGGCGCGTCGTCGACCTGGACGGCGCGACGGTGCTGCCGGGGTTGATCGACAGCCATGTCCATCTGCTCTGGGCCGGACTGAAGGAGGCGACCCCGAGCGTGGCGCCGTGCGCCCGGGTCGAGGACGTGCTCCGCGCGGTGGCCGACGCCGTGGCCGCCGCGCCGCCGGGAGGCTGGGTCGATCTGGCGGGCTATGACCAGAGACCGCTGGGCCGCCATCTGACGGCGGCCGAACTGGACGCGGTCAGCGACGGCCGCCGGGTCTTCATCGGCCATGACTCCGGCCACGGTGGAATGGTGAACTCCGCCATCCTGGCGCTGCTGCCGCCCGAGGCCACGCGTGGCTCGGACGGATTCCTGGCCGAGGAGACGATGAGCGCGGCCCTGCGGCTGCGCCCGCCCCGTACCCAGGAGGCGCTGGCCGCGGCCGTGGAGCGCGCCGGGCTGCGCTGCCGCGCCGAGGGGATCACGGCCTGCGCGGAGGCGGGTGTCGGCAGCGGACTGTTCGCGCACAGCCCCCTGGAGGCGGCCGCCTTCCAGCACGCCCTGGAGAGCGGGCGGCTGCCCCTGCGGGTCCAGCTCATGGTGGCGGCGGACGCCCTCGGTCCGGTCGACGCGGCGCCTGAGGACCGCACCTCACACGCCCTCGGGCTCGGACTGCGGACCGGCTTCGGCGACGGGCGGCTCTCCCTCGGGGCGCTGAAGGTCTTCGTCGACGGCGGCATGATGGCCAGGACCGCCGCGCTGACGACTCCGTACGAGGGGACCGACTCCCTCGGCCGGGTCCAGCGCACCTCGCGCCCGCTGGAGGAGGTGATCGTGGCGGGGCATCTCGCGGGCTGGCAGCTCGCCGTCCACGCGATCGGCGACCGCGCGGTGGACATCGCCCTCTCCGCGCTGGAGGAGGCCCAGCGGCAGCGGCCCCGGCCACAGGCCCGGCACCGGATCGAGCACGCGGGGCTGGTCCGCCCGGACCAGATACCCCGGTTCGCACGGGTGGGCGCGACCCCTGTCGTCCAGCCGAGCTTTCTGCGGTACTTCGGCGACGACTACGCCACGATCATGGGCGAGGAACGGTCGGCCTGGCTCTACCGGGGGCGGTCCTTCCGGCAGCACGGGGTGCGGTTGGTGGGCAGTTCGGACCGGCCCGTCACCGAGGGGGCACCCCTGCGGGCGATCCAGTTCATGGTGGAGCGGGCCTCCTCGTCCGGACGGATCATCGGCCCGGACGAGTCCCTCACGGTGGAGGAGGCGCTGCGCGCCTACACCGTGGACGCCGCCTACGCCTGCCACTGGGAGGAGAGCGCGGGGAGCCTCACCCCGGGCAAGCGCGCCGATCTGACCGTGCTCGGCGACGATCCGCGCCGGGTGGATCCGTCCCGTATCGGAGGGATCGAGGTGGTGACGACGTTCCTCGAAGGTATGGCGGGTACGGAAGGCACTGAAGGCGTGGCGGGCACGGCGGGAGCCGGCGCGGGGCACTGAACGACGGACCGCCGGGAGGGGGAGACCATCGGGTGGGGAGAATCGATTCTCCCCACCCCGTGCCGATCAGTTCACCGAGGGGTGCAGCGGCAGGGTCGCCCAGACCGTCTTGCCCCGGGGCGGGGTCAGCGACCAGGACCAGGTCTGACTCAGGGCACCGATCAGAGCCAGACCCCGGCCCCCGAGCGCGCCGTCGTCCGCGTCGCGCGGGCGCGGCGGGGAGGAGCTGGGGTCGGTGACCGCGCAGACGATGTCGGCGGGGTGGCGGAAGAGGCCGAGCCACACGGGGTAGTCCCCCGGGCGCGGGACACCGGGGACGAGCGCGTGCTGCACGGCGTTGGTGACCAGCTCACTGACGACCAGCGTCGCGTCGGGCACCAGACTCTCCAGCGCCCACTTGCGCAGGGTCAGGGTGACGAACCGGCGGGCCTGCGGCGCGTTGCGCAGCCTTCCGTCGAGGCCACACGCGGCGAAGCCGCCCGGAGGAACCTCACGACCGGCCGCCCACGGCGGTCCGCCGCCCACCAGTGACGCGCCGAGCGGTACGGAGGAACCGAGCGCGGGCGCCGAGCCGAGCGCTCTGGACGAGCCGAGCGCCGGGGACGAACCGAGGGGCTGCTCCCCACCGGACTCCCGGCCTCTCCGTCCCTCATCACACGGAACACTCACGTCCGCCGCGCCCGCCACATGCGTCGTCACTGGTCATGTCCCCCTGGAGGATGAGGAGTTCGGCGCTGCCGCAGTCGCCATGGAACGAGTATGGTCGAGCTCCGCCGGAGAATGCAATTGCATCTGGGATTGCAGATGGGATTGCATTCAGCCGGATCCCGGGGCGGACCCAACGAACCAAGAGCGAGAGGCTGTTGCAGTGGAACGTTTCTTCAACGGCATACGGGCAAGCGAGCTGACCACGGCCGTCTGGACCAAGAGCAGTCATAGCAACGCGACCGGAAACTGCGTGGAAGTGGCCGGACTGCCGGACGGCTCCGTGGCGGTGCGCAACTCCCGCGACCCCCAGGGACCGGCGCTCGTCTACACCCGGGACGAGATGGCGGCGTTCGTGGCGGGCGCCCGCTCCGGCGACTTCGACTCGGTCATCGGCTGAGGCTCACCCCACGGGCGGGGGTCCCGCCCGTGGGCCGAACCCCTGGAAACCGCCCGGAGCCCGGGCCCCTCCCGGCGGATGTCCCCTTCTCCCGACATACGCCCCTCCCGGCAGGGGCGGAGCCGGGCCCGGACCGGGGTTCACCCTCGACCAAGCCGCCGTCAACGGCTGAAACGATACGGAGGAACACCATCTTCCGTATGCAGTGGTCTTGCGATGGGCGATACTGACAGCTTCACATCAGCGTCCGCGGGAGCGCCCACATGGCCGTAGCCGACCCGAACGAGTCGTTGTTCGCACGACCGCTGGGGGCGGTGGAGAACAACCCCACGGCACTGAAGCTGATCCTCGGCGGCAAACTGCGCGAGCTGCGGACCGCCGCCGGGCTCGACCCGGCCGACGTGGACCGCACCCTCGGCTTCTCCCGCTCCAAGACCAGCCGCATCGAACTCGGCAGACACGGCTGCAAGCGGGCCGACGCCCTCGCCCTCCTCACGCTCTACCGTGTGGAGGGCGACGACGTCATCGGCGAGTTCCTGCGGCTGGTGGACCAGTCCCGCAGATCCGACTGGTGGCGCTCCTACAGCGACGTCCTGTCGGACTTCTTCACCCCGCTGGTCTCCCTGGAGGGCGCGGCCGAGCGGATCCGCACCTATGAGCCGTTCTATATGCCGGGGCTCCTCCAGACCCCGTCCTACACCCATGCGGTGATCAAGGCCGGTCCCGGCCGGCTGCTCGCCCATGAGGTGGAGCGCCGGGTCGCGCTGCGCCAGGCGCGCCAGCACCAGCTCGACCAGCCGGACGCCCCCTACCTCTGGGTGGTGATCGACGAGTCCGTACTGCTGCGGACCGTCGGCGGGCGCGAGGTGATGCGCGGACAGATACGCCATCTCCTGGAGATGATGGAACGGCCCCGGGTGACGCTCCAGATCGCGCCGCTCGATGTGTCGGCGGCCATCGGCATCGGCACCGGGGTCACCTATCTGCGCTTCGCCCTCAGCGATCTGAGGGACGCGGTCTACATCGAGCATCTGACGGACTCGACCTTCAGCCAGAAGCCACAGACGGTGGAGCAGTACCGCAATATGCTCGACGGGCTCGGGGCGTGCGCGATGACCCCCGGCCGCTCCCAGACCGTGCTGCGCGACCGGCTGACCGGCCTCTGAACACTCCCCTCCGCGCCGGTCCCGCCCACGGCCCCGGCCGTCCGCGCCCACCGGTGAGAGGGCACACACGACCAGGACCGGCGCCGACGACCGGCGGACAACTGACGGCTGACGGCTGACGAGCGACCGGCGCGGACCAGGCGTCAGCCGAGGCGCGCGACCCCGCCCCACTCGATCCACTCGTCGGTCTGCTGGATGGGCGCCAGCTCCGTGTCCGGGCGCCAGGTGGAGACCTCCACCAGCCCGGGTTCCAGGATCTCCATCCCGTCGAAGAACTCGGTGACCTCGCTCTCCTCACGGACCCTGCCCCAGTGCCCCCCGGTCGCCTCCGCCATGAAGTCCGTCACGAACTGGCGGATCTCCGGGCGCTCGCTGACCAGCTGGCACACGACCATGAAGCTGCCCGGCACGAGCCGTGAGGCGACATCCCGGACCAGTTCGCCCGGATAGGACTCATCGGGGATGCAGTGCAGTACGGAGACGAAGAGCGCGGCGACGGGCTGGCTCAGATCGATGAGCCGGGCCGTCTCCGGGTGGCTGAAGATGCTCTCCGTGTCCCGCATATCGGCGTGGATGACGGCGGTGCGGTCGTCCTCCTCCAGCAGCGCCCGGCCGTGCGCCAGCACGATGGGGTCGTTGTCGACGTAGATCACCCGCGAGGCGGGATCGATCGACTGGGCGACCTGGTGCACGTTGTTCTGGGTGGGCAGACCCGACCCGTGGTCGATGAACTGGCGGATGCCGTAGTCACGGGCGAGCAGCCGCACCACGCGCTGGAGGAAGCGGCGGTTGTTCACCGCGAGGACCTTGGTGCTGGGGACCTGTTCCAGCAGCGCCTCGCACGCGTTGCGGTCCGACTCGTAGTTGTCGCTGCCCCCGAGGTAGTAGTCGTACATCCGCGCCACGCTGGGCACCTTCGTGTCGATGGCGTCCGGGCGCCACGACTCCGCTCGCATCCAGTCCTCACCCACGTCGTATGGAATCAACATCTAATAAGACGGCCATGCTAGGGAGCGCACGCTCTCCGTGACAGCCCGTTCACGGGTGGGTGACCTCCCGGAGAAACATTTCAGCCAAGTCTTGGCGCGACCCCTCACGAGCCCGGGAGGCCATCCCCGCCCCGGCCGCGCGACGCCTCACGCGGCGTACCGTAACGGAATTAACCCCTCCGGTGCGGCGCGCCACCCCCGCTCTCCCCGGGCCGGGTCACCCCGGCCGGTTGAACGGCGGACCATTGATAGCTTAGGCTTACCTAAGTCGATCAGCCGACGTTCGTCGTGCTCCTCGCCCGATCCCGTGTCGCCTTCCCGGTGACACCATCCGTGGCGGAGTTCCGGAAGGGGTGGGGCCCTTCCCGCGGGCGGAGCGCGGCACGGTGGGCGCCAGGGTCCCGCCCCGGCGGAGCACCGGTCGGCCGCCCTGCACACCGATCTCTTGAGGAACATCCATGCTCGGGTTCACCCGCGCGCGCCGTCGCGCGCTCGCCGTCGCGGCCACCGCCACCGCCGCCGTCCTCACCCTCGGCGGCTGCTCGTCGTCCGGCGGTGACAAGGACGACAAGACCGCCAAGGCCGACAAGGGCGCGGAGCAGAAGAGCGGCGGAGCGTTCCCCGTCTCCATCAAGAGCGCGCTGGGCACGGCGGAGATCCCGGCGGAGCCGAAGCGGATCATCACCCTCGGCCAGGGCTCGGCCGAGACGGCCATCGCGCTCGGGACCACCCCGGTGGGCATCGAGAGCTACGCCTGGGGCAGCGACAAGACCGGCTATCTGCCGTGGATCCACGAGGCCGTCACCCAGAGCGGCGAGAAGCTGCCGAAGCAGTTCACCGGCGGCGAGGAACTCGACACCGAGGCCATCCTGGAACTGGACCCGGATCTGATCCTCGCGCCGTGGTCGGGCGTCACCCAGAAGCAGTTCGACATCCTCAACGACATCGCGCCGACCGTCGCCTACCCGGATCTTCCCTGGTCCACCAACTGGGACGAGCAGATCCAGGTGATCGCGAAGGCGATGGGCAAGCCGGAGCAGGCTCCGAAGCTGATCGGCACCATCGAGAAGCAGCTCGCCGACGCCGCGAAGACGCGCCCCGACTACGCGAACCACACCTTCTCGTATATCTACAACACCGGACCGGGCACCCTCGGCGTCTTCAAGCCCGACGAGCAGCGCGTCACGATGCTCTCCTCGCTCGGTCTGAAGGTCGACCCGGTGGTGGACACCTTCAAGGAGACCAAGGGCACCGACTCCGCGCTGATCGGCCTGGAGAACGCGGAGAAGCTCAAGAACAGCGATCTGCTCTTCACCTTCTACACGGACGCGAAGAACAAGAAGGAGGTCGAGGCGCAGCCGCTGTACGCGAGCATGCCCGCCGTGAAGAAGGGCGCCGTGGTCTCCAGCGCCGACACCTCCTTCGTCACCGCCTCCTCGATCATCAACCCGCTGACCGTGCCGTGGACGATCGACCGGTATCTGCCGCTGATCGACAAGGCCGTCGCCGCGGCCGGCCGGAAGTAGACGGGGGCGCGCACGCCAGATGGCCACCGTCGCCACCGCCCCGCCGGGCAGCACCGCGAAGAGCGGTGC
>NZ_JBHVHF010000146.1:0-19527 GCF_042800315.1 Streptomyces sp. NPDC057638 | reverse complement strand
GCCCAGGAGCGTCGGACGCTCCTGGGCGGGCCCCTGTGTCAGCCGGTCATCGACTCCGTACGGCCGTGCCGGGAGCCGTCTCAGAGGGTGGCGCGCAGCCGCTCGACGGCCTCCGCCACCGGCAGCTCCTCGCGCTCACCGGTACGGCGGTCCTTCAGCTCCACCACACCGTCGGCGGAACGGCGGCCCGCGACCAGGATCCACGGCACGCCCAGCAGCTCCGCGTCCGTGAACTTCACGCCCGGGGAGACCCCGGGCCGCTCGTCCACCAGCACCCGCAGCCCGGCCGCCGCCAGCTCGTCGGAGACCTGGAGCGCCAGCTCGGTCTGGAGCGCCTTGCCCGCCGCCACGACATGGACGTCGGCCGGGGCGATCTCCCGCGGCCAGCACAGGCCCTTGTCGTCGGCGGTCTGCTCGGCGAGGGCGGCGACGGCACGGGAGACACCGATGCCGTAGGAGCCCATCGTCACCCGGGCGGGCTTGCCGTTCTGGTCGAGGACATCGAGCTGGAAGGCGTCGGCGTACTTGCGGCCCAGCTGGAAGATGTGGCCGATCTCGATCGCGCGGTCGAGCTTGAGGCCCGTACCGCAGGCCGGGCACGGGTCGCCGTCCTCGACCACGACGGTGTCCACATACGCGTCGACCTCGAAGTCGCGGCCCACGACCACGTTGCGGGCGTGGACGCCCTCCGTGTTCGCGCCGGTGATCCAGGAGGTGCCCGCGGCGACCCGGGGGTCGGCGAGATAGCGGACCTTCGCCAGACCCTGCGGGCCGACGTAGCCGCGCACCAGGTCGGGGCGGTCGGTGAAGTCCTCGGCGGTGACCAGTTCCACCTCGGCGGGGGCGAGGTGGTCGGCGAGCTTGCCGAGGTCGACCTCGCGGTCACCGGGCACACCGACGGCGACGATCTCACCGTCGACCTTGACCAGCAGGTTCTTCAGGGTGGCGGAGGCCGGGACACCGAGGTGGGCGGCGAGGGTCTCGATGGTCGGGGTGTCCGGGGTGTCGATCTCCTCCAGCGCCGGGTGGGACGCCTCGGTGGCGACGGCGGCGGTGAAGGTGACGGCCTCGGTGTTGGCGGCGTAGTCACAGGCGGGGCAGTCCACGAAGGTGTCCTCCCCGGCCGCGGCCGGGGCCAGGAACTCCTCGGAGGCCGAGCCGCCCATCGCGCCGGAGACCGCCGAGACGATCCGGTGGTCGAGACCGAGCCGCTGGAAGATCGCGATGTACGCCTCGCGGTGGAGCGCGTACGACGCGGCGAGACCCTCGTCCGTGGTGTCGAAGGAGTACGAGTCCTTCATCTGGAACTCACGGCCGCGCAGGATGCCGGAGCGGGGCCGGGCCTCGTCGCGGTACTTGGTCTGGATCTGGTAGAGGATCACCGGCAGGTCCTTGTAGGACGTGCACTGGTCCTTGACCAGCTGGGTGAAGATCTCCTCGTGGGTGGGGCCGAGGAGGTAGTCGGCGCCCTTGCGGTCCTTGAGCCGGAACAGCTCGGCGCCGTACTCCTCCCAGCGCCCGGTCGCCTCGTACGGCTCCTTGGGGAGCACCGCGGGCAGCAGCACCTCCTGGGCGCCGATGGCGTCCATCTCCTCGCGGACCACCCGCGTGACGTTCTCCAGGACCTTCTTGCCGAGCGGCAGCCAGGACCAGATGCCGGCCGCGTTGCGCCGGACGTAACCGGCGCGCACCAGCAGTTTGTGGCTGAGCGTCTCCGCGTCCGCAGGGTCGTCACGCAATGTCTTGACCATCAGACGGGACATGCGCTGGACCTGGGCTGCCATGGGAAATCTCCTGCGTCAAGAAAAGGTGATGGCTAGGAAGGTTAGCCGGGCGCGGGGGGAGGGCGGAAATTCACCGGGCGCGGGGCAGCGGGAGCGGGGCGCCCATCACGGCGTAGGGACTGGCCGCGCTCGGGAAGTGGACCCGGCGGGCCAGGTCCTGGTAGCCGAGGTCCCGGTAGAGCCTGCGGGCCGGGGACTCCCTGTCGATCGCGGAGAGGATCGAGCGCGGCTCCTCCGCGCCGTCGGTGAGCGTGGTGATCAGCGAGCGCCCGATGCCATGGCCCTGGAAGACGGGGAGGACATGCAGCTCGGTGATCACGAAGGAGTCGTCCAGCCAGGTGTCGCTGTCGGTACGGCGCAGATAGGGCTCGACGACGGTGGACCACCAGTGGGTGCGGCTGTTGGGCATCCCGTAGACAAAGCCCACGAGCCGGTCGTCGGCGGTGAGAGCGCCGAGGGCGCGGGCGCCGGGCTGGAGCAGATGGCGGTGGACGATATGGCGTCGGACCTCGACCTCCTCGGGGGTGAGGCCGAAGGCCAGGGCCTGGACGGCGAGGGCTTCGTCGATACGGGCGGAGAGGTCGATACGCGTGACCACGACGTCGGGGAGGGCGACCATGCGGGAACCCTACTCGCCCGGTCTCACGGGCCCGTCTTCCCCGTGTGGCTCCCTCCGTCCCGTCCGTCACGCCCGTTCCGGCAGTCCGTGCGGCGCGTTCTGTCCGCGCGGGGCCGTTCCGCCGGTTCCATCGGCCCGGCGCGCTCCGGGTCCGGCCCGGCCGTGTGTTGCCCGTCCGCGCGGGCGGCGTGCCCGACTCCGCCGACGGGGCTGCGGGCTCAGAACAGGACGCTCATGAAGGCGCCGGTCTCCTGGAAGCCGACCCGCCGGTAGGAGGCGCGCGCGGGGGCGTTGTAGTCGTTCACGTACAGACTGACCACGGGCGCGACGTCCTCCAGCGCGTACCGCAGCACCGCCGCCATGCCCGTCACGGAGAATCCGCGCCCCCGGAACTCCGGGTCGACCCAGACTCCCTGGATCTGGCACGCGCGGGCCGTCGCCGCGCCGATCTCGGCTTTGAAGACGACCCGCCCGTCCTCGATCCGCGCGAAGGAACGGCCCGCGCCGACGAGTTCGGCGACCCGCGCCTGGTAGAGCAGCCCGCCGTCCCCCACCATCGGTGAGACGCCGACCTCCTCGGTGAACATCGCCACGCACGCCGGCATGATCATGTCCATCTCGTCCCTGCGGATGCGGCGGACCAGCGGATCGGGGTCGATGGCGTCGGGGAGCCGGTCGGTGACCATGAGGGGCTGGTGGGGGCGTACGTCGCGGGCGGGCCCCCAGGCCGGTTCGAGCAGCCGCCACAGCGGCGCGGTGGCCTCGGCCGGGCCGACGATCGAGGAGCAGCGGCGGCCGGTGCGCCGGGCGCGGTCGGCGAAGGCGCGGACGGCGTCGGGAGTGGCGCAGATGGGGACGAGATTGGCGCCGGAGTAGCAGAGCGAGCGCAGTCGTCCGCCGGCGTACCAGCCCCACATCTCGCCGCCGAGGCGCCAGGGGTCGAGCCCGGCGGCCTGGACCCGGGAGGTGACGAAGGCGTTCGCCACGGGGTCGCTCTCCAGGACGGCGAGCGCCGCGCCGAGGTCACCGGGATCGAGGACCCGGGTGGTGGTCTGCGTCAACACGTGGGGGGCCTCACCATACGGTCTGCTGATCTCCGCACTGTACCTGGCGGACCCGCCGGGTGCCGAGCGCCCAGCCGCCCCCGAAGAGGGCGTGGAGAGGGCATGACGAGGCCCCGGGTACCACCGGAGGCGGTGGTACCCGGGGCCCGCTGGTCAGGGGCCGGGCGGCGTGGGGCGCCGGGGCCGGGCCGGGCGTCAGGAGATGGAGACCTGGGGCTCACCGGAGGTGATGCCGTTGGCCTCCATCTCCTCGGCGATCTTCATGGCCTCCTCGATCAGGGTCTCCACGATCTTGGCCTCGGGCACGGTCTTGATGACCTCGCCCTTGACGAAGATCTGCCCCTTGCCGTTGCCGGAGGCCACCCCGAGGTCGGCCTCGCGGGCCTCGCCCGGACCGTTGACGACACAGCCCATGACGGCGACCCGGAGCGGGACCTCCATGCCCTCAAGGCCCGCGGTGACCTCGTCGGCGAGCTTGTAGACATCGACCTGGGCCCGGCCGCAGGAGGGACAGGAGACGATCTCCAGCCGCCGCTGGCGCAGGTTGAGCGACTCCAGGATCTGGATGCCGACCTTGACCTCCTCGGCGGGCGGCGCGGAGAGGGAGACCCGGATGGTGTCGCCGATGCCCTCGCTGAGCAGGGCGCCGAAGGCGACGGCGGACTTGATGGTGCCCTGGAAGGCCGGGCCCGCCTCGGTGACACCGAGGTGGAGCGGGTAGTCGCACTGGGCCGCGAGCTGGCGGTAGGCGTTGACCATCACGACCGGGTCGTTGTGCTTGACCGAGATCTTGATGTCGCGGAAGCCGTGCTCCTCGAAGAGGGACGCCTCCCACAGCGCCGACTCCACCAGGGCCTCCGGCGTGGCCTTGCCGTACTTGCGCAGCAGCCGCGCGTCGAGGGAGCCCGCGTTGACGCCGATGCGGATGGGGGTGCTGGTCTCCCCGGCCGCCTTCGCGATCTCCTTGACCTTGTCGTCGAACTGCTTGATGTTGCCCGGGTTGACCCGGACCGCCGCGCAGCCCGCGTCGATCGCCGCGAACACGTACTTCGGCTGGAAGTGGATGTCCGCGATGACCGGGATCTGCGACTTGCGAGCGATGACCGAGAGCGCGTCGGCGTCGTCCTGGGTCGGGCAGGCGACGCGCACGATCTGGCAGCCGGAGGCCGTCAGCTCCGCGATCTGCTGAAGGGTCGCACCGATGTCCGAGGTCCGCGTGGTGGTCATCGACTGCACCGACACGGGCGCGTCTCCGCCCACCGCCACCGACCCGACCTGGATCTTCCGGCTGACCCGACGGTCGGCGAGCTTGGTCGGAACGGACGGCATACCGAGAGAAATGGCGGTCATCTGCTGTGCAACCCCAAGGTGTGGATCGAGGTCCCGAAATCGGCGGGCTCCAGGGAGTCGAGGTTACGGCACAGGGGTTACGACAAGCACATTGCGAGGCGGGAGAGAGCCACAAAAGATTCACAAAAGGAGCAGTGGGGTGCGCTTGCCTCCGGCCGCCGCAAAAGCGGTGCGACGGCCCGGGGAATCGGCCGTCGCCGTGATGTCATCGCTGGTCGGAGGGGGGGTGTGCGAGGCCCTGAGAGTCGCTGCCCGGCATTCAAACATCGGGATTCGGCCAGATTACCGAGAGGTACGCGGGCCGGTCGGTAGGCCGGGGGCGCAAACCCCCCGCGCGGGGCGCGGAGCGCTCATCCACACGCCGGTTCCGGCCCGTGGCTACGGGCACCCGCTCCCGGGGGCCGGGGCCCGCCGGTTCCGGCCCCGCGGATACGCCCGGGGCCGGGCCGCCCTCGCGCACCCGGCCCCGCCGTCTCCGCACCTCCCGCTAACTGATCTTGACCGGGTTCACGATGTCCGCGACCAGCACCAGCAGGGTGAAGCAGATGAAGATCCCCGCCACCACATAGGCGACCGGCATCAGCTTGGCGACATCGAAGGGGCCCGGGTCGGGGCGGCGGAAGAGACGGGCCACGTTCCGGCGGACCGACTCCCACAGGGCGCCCGCGATATGGCCGCCGTCCAGGGGCAGCAGCGGCAGCATATTGAAGAGGAAGAGCGAGAGGTTGAAGCCCGCGAGCAGCATCAGGAACGTCGCGATGATGTTCTGCGTCGGAGCGTCGAGGTTCATCACCTCACCGCTGATCCGGGCCGCGCCGACGACACCCACCGGGGAGTCGTCCTTGCGCTCTCCGTCACCGAAGGCCGCGTTCCACAGATCGGGGACCTTGGCCGGGAGGGCGATGATCGACTCCACCCCGTTCTCCATCATGTCGCCCATGCGGTCCACGGACTGGGGGAAGGAGAGCGGGAGGATCTCCGTCTTGGCCGCGAAGCCGAGATAGCCCGCCGCCACGTACTTCTCCGGGATGACCTCGCCGTCGGAGTCCTTGGCGGCCACCGTGTTCTTGATCAGGTCGGCCTGGAGCACCTGGGTGGCGCCGTCGCGCTCCACCGTGATGGACGCCGGGCCGATGGTGTCGCGGATCAGTCCGGAGAGGGTGGACCAGTCGTCGACCGGCTTGCCGTCGAACGCGACGATCTTGTCCCCGGCCCGCAGGCCCGCCGCCTGCGCGGGCGCGGTCTTGTCACCGGCCGCGCACTGGTCGCGCTTCTCGCTCTGCGCGATCACGCACTTCTGCACCCCGGCGACCTCGGTGGTCTGCGTCGCGAAGCCGAAGGTCATCGAGATGCCCAGGAAGATCGCGACCGCCAGGATCAGGTTCATAAACGGCCCGGCGAACATCACGATCACGCGCTTCCACGGCTTGCGCGTGTAGAACAGCCGCTTCTCGTCGCCCGGCTCCAACTCCTCGTACGCCGCCGTGCGGGCGTCCTCGATCATGCCGCGCCAGGGCGAGGTGGACCGGGCCTCGATCCGGCCGTCGGCGCCCGGCGGGAACATCCCGATCATCCGGATGTAGCCACCGGCGGGGATCGCCTTGATCCCGTACTCCGTCTCGCCCCGCTTGCGCGACCACAGCGTCGGCCCGAAGCCCACCATGTACTGCGGGACCCGGATGCCGAAGAGCTTGGCCGTCGACAGATGGCCCAGTTCGTGCCAGGCGATCGACAGGAGCAGCCCCACGGCGAAGAGCGCGATGCCGAGGATGGTCAACAACAGCGTCATGCGCGCGCCTCCGCGGTCGACTTCGCCGCCAGCTCACGGGCCCTCGCCCGCGCCCAGCTCTCCGCTTCCAGGACGTCCGGCACGGTCAGCGGAGTTCCGCCGTCCGGGCTGCCGTGCTCGGTGACCACCTGGGTGACCGTGTCCATGATCCCGTTGAACGGCAGCCGTCCGGCGAGGAACGCGTCGACGCACTCCTCGTTCGCCGCGTTGAAGACCGCCGGGGCCGTGCCTCCCAGCCCGCCCACCCGTCTGGCCAGGTCGACCGAGGGGAACGCCTCGGTGTCCAGCGGGAAGAACTCCCACGTCGAGGCCGTCGACCAGTCGAAGGCGGGAGCGGCGTCCGGGATCCGGCCGGGCCAGCCGATGCCCACCGCGATCGGGCCGCGCATATCCGGCGGGGTGGCCTGGGCGATCGTCGAACCGTCCATGAACTCCACCATCGAGTGAACGTACGACTGGGGGTGGACGACGACCTCGATCCGGTCGAACGGGATGTCGTAGAGGAGGTGCGCCTCGATCACCTCCAGGCCCTTGTTGACCAGCGTGGCGCTGTTCACCGTGATCACCGGGCCCATCGCCCAGGTGGGATGGGCCAGCGCGTCCTCCGGGGTGACCTGGGCCAGCTCCTGCCGGGTACGGCCGCGGAAGGGGCCGCCGGAGGCGGTGACCACCAGCTTGCGCACATCCGCCCGGGTCCCGGAGGCCAGCGCCTGGAAGAGCGCCGCGTGCTCCGAGTCGACCGGGATGATCTGCCCCGGCGCGGCCAGCTCCTTCACCAGCGGCCCGCCGACGATGAGCGACTCCTTGTTCGCCAGCGCCAGGGTCCGCCCGGCGGAGAGCGCGGCGAGCGTGGGGGCCAGGCCGATGGAACCCGTGATGCCGTTGAGCACGGTGTGGCACTTCGAGGCCGCCAGTTCGGTGGCCGCGTCCGGCCCCGCCAGGATCTCGGGGCGCCGCTCGGAGCCGTACTCCGCGTCGAGCGCCTCACGCAGCGCCGGAACGGCGTCCGCACGGGCGACGGCGACCGTCTCCACCCTGAGCCTGCGCGCCTGCTCGGCGAGGAGCCCGACCCGCCCGCCCGCGGCGGAGAGCCCGGTGACGCGGAAGCGGTCGGGGTGGCGCAGGACGAGGTCGATGGCCTGGGTGCCGATGGACCCGGTGGCGCCGAGGACCACGATGTCCCGGCGTCCGTCCATGGGGTCGAAGACGGTATGCGGGTCGGCGAGGGGAGATGGGCTGTCGCTCATCCCCCCATTGTGGCCGTACCCGGGAGCCCGGCGGACAGTGCGTCCCCCGCGCACGGGCGCGTAGGGAGGATGGATGGACTCAGGAGGCCCGGGAGTCCCAGAGGGAACGGGGGTATCGGGGCCTGGCGCGGCGTCCTCCGCCGGGGGTCAGGGGATCGGGCGGTGGACGTTCTCCTTGGTGGTGGGGCCCGGAGTGGTGTCGGCGATCCAGACGCCCGGCCCGCCGAGGTCGACGATGCCCTCCTCCAGCCAGGTGTAGCGGCCGGAGAGAACGCCCCGTACGACCCTGCCGTCGACGTCGTCCGTGTTCGACCAGAGCCGGCCGAACAGCTCCTCCACCCGCAGCCGGGACTGGCGGCAGAACGCGTCGGCGAGCTGGTACGCCTCCCTGCCGTGTTCCCCCTCGGTACGGATCAGCTCCGCGCGCACACACGCGGCGCTCATCGCGAACAGCTCCGCCCCGATGTCCACCACCCGGCCCAGGAAGCCCTGTTTGGTCTCCATCCGCCCCTGCCAGCGGGCCATCGCGGCGAACATGGCCCGGGCGAGCCTGCGCGAGGAACGCTCCACCGCGCGCAGATGGGCGGCGAGATCGGCATGCCCTGGAGGGTGGAACTCCGCGTACGTACGGGGGAGCTGCCCCGGGCCCGTCACCAGCCGGGGCAGCCAGCGGGCGTAGAACGCGGTGGCCTGCGCCCCCGCCTTCGCCTTGTCCCCCAGTGACTTCTCCGGGTCGATCAGATCGCCCGCCACCGACAGATGCGCGTCGACGGCCTCCCGGGCGATCAGCAGGTGCATGATCTCGGTCGAGCCCTCGAAGATCCGGTTGATCCGCAGATCGCGCAGCATCTGCTCGGCCGGGATGGCGCGCTCGCCCCGCGCGGCGAGCGAATCGGCCGTCTCATAGCCCCGGCCGCCCCGGATCTGGACCAGGTCGTCCGCCATCCGCCAGGCCATCTCGGAACCGTAGAGCTTCGCCAGCGCCGCCTCGATCCGGATGTCGTTGCGTTCCTCGTCGGCGAGCTGGGAGGAGAGGTCGAGCACCGCCTCCAGCGCGAACGTGGTGGCCGCGATGAAGGAGATCTTCGCCCCGATCGCCTCATGGCGCGCGATCGGCTTGCCCCACTGCTCCCGCGCGGCCGACCACTCACGGGCGACCCTCAGACACCACTTCCCCGCTCCCGCGCACATCGCGGGCAGCGACAGACGGCCGGTGTTGAGCGTGGTCAGCGCGATCTTGAGCCCGGCGCCCTCCGGCCCGATCCGCTGGTCGGCGGGGACCCGGACCCGGTGGAAGCGGGTCACACCGTTCTCCAGCCCGCGCAGCCCCATGAAGGCGTTGCGGTGCTCGACGGTGATCCCCTCGCTCGCGGCCTCCACCACGAAGGCCGTGATGCCGCCCGGATGGCCCTCGGAGGCGGGGACCCGGGCCATGACGACCAGCAGATCGGCGACCACCCCGTTGGTGGTCCACAGCTTGACGCCGTCGAGGACGTACCCGTCCCCGTCCGGTACCGCCGTGGTCGCCAGGCGGGCCGGGTCGGACCCCACGTCCGGCTCGGTGAGGAGGAACGCCGAGATGTCATGCCGGGCCAGCCGGGGCAGGAAGCGGTCCCGCTGCTCCTGGGTGCCGAACAGCTTCAGCGGCTGCGGCACCCCGATCGACTGGTGCGCGGAGAGCAGCGCCCCCACGGCCGGGCTGACCGACCCGACGAGGGCGAGGGCCCGGTTGTAGTAGACCTGGGTGAGCCCCAGGCCGCCGTACTTCGTGTCGATCTTCATCCCGAGCGCGCCGAGTTCCCGCAGCCCGTCGATGACGTCATCCGGGATCCGGGCCTCGCGCTCGATCAGCGCGCCGTCGATCCGGGTCTCACAGAACGCGCGGAGCCGGCCCAGGAACTCCTCGCCCCGCCGGGTGTCCTCGCCGGACGGCAGCGGATGCGGATGGATCAGATCGAGCCGGAACCGTCCGAGGAAGAGCTCCTTCGCGAAGCTCGGCCGCCGCCAGTCACTCTCCCGGGCTGCCTCGGCGACCTGCCGGGCCTCCCGCTCGCTGACCTTCGGGGGCCGGTCCTTCTCCAGTGGTGCGGTCATGAGGTTCACCTCACCGCGAGTCGGGTGCGCGGGCGTTTCGGAGCGCCCGTCGGGGGACCGGCCACGGGGAGCGCGCCACGGGGTGGGTGGGGCTGGTGGGCCGGGCGGCCCGGGCCGGTGCTACTCGTCCGTAGTACCTGATCCGGGGAGGGCGCACCAGTCCCGTGGGGCGCTCGGGGGAACGGGGGCTCGCCGGGCGGCGCGCTGGGGGTGGGGGGCTGCCCGTGCGGGCGGGGCCGTCGCTCCACCCGCGCGGCTGGGTGCTGCCCGCCCGTGCGGGCGGGTGCGTGTTCTCGCTGCCGCCGCCGTTCGTCTGCGGGATTCGGTGGCCTCCGGGCTCACCTCCTCGGGAGCGGCGGACGAGACGCCCGTGTTCCGCGAGACCTGCTTGCCCCGCCACTCCCTGCGGGGGCGACCCTGCACCCCCCGAACGTGCCCCCTGCCCCCCGGCTGCGGTGGTGCCGGCCGGTGTGACCGTGACGGGCCGGGGCGCTGCCTGTCGCTGCCGCTGTCCTACGGCTGCCGGGTTCGGTGGCCTCCGGGCTCATCTCCTCGGGAGCGGCGGATGAGACGTCACTCGTCCCGCGAGACCCGGCTCGCCGCCCCTCCCTGCGGGGGCGACCCTGCACCCCCCGAACGTGCCACCGGAGCCCGGCTGCGTCGGTACCGGCGGGTGCGACCGTGACCGTTGTCGACGTGCGAAGAACGCCCACCCCCGGACTCCCCGAGGGAGTTTCGCCACCGGATTCACTCAAGGGCCTCTGCCGGTGAGTAGCTCCGTGTGAGGACTCGACCTACCCGAGGTCGGTTCTGAGCCAAAGGGGCGCGTCGAGTTCTCACGGCCGTCGCGCGGAGATCGCGAGGAACGAGCGATCGAGCACGTCGGACGCGAGAATCTCGACTAAAGCGCCCCGGAGGCGAAGAACCGCAAAAAACTACAGCGCCAGCCCGGTCAGGACCAGGACGCGCTCGTAGGTGTAGTCGGCCATCGCGTAGGCGACGCCCTCGCGGCCGACGCCGGACTGCTTGGCTCCGCCGTAGGGCATCTGGTCGGCGCGGTAGGAGGGCACATCGCCGATGATCACTCCACCGACCTCCAGCGCCCGGTGGGCGCGGAACGCCGTCTGGACGTCGTGGGTGAAGACGCCCGCCTGGAGACCGTACGGCGAGTCGTTGACGGCGGCGAACGCCTCCGTCTCGCCCTCCACCCGGCTCACGGTGAGGACCGGTCCGAAGACCTCCTCGCAGGCGATGGTGACGTTCGGGGGGACGTCGGCGAGGACGGTCGGCGCGTAGGTGGCGCCGTCCCGCTTGCCGCCGGTGAGCAGGGTGGCACCGGCCGCGACGGCCTCGTCCACCCAGGACTCCACCCGCTTCGCGGCGTCCTCGCTGACCAGCGGGCCGACATCGGTGGACGCGTCCGACGGGTCGCCCGTCACCTGGGCCTCGACCGCCGCGACGATCTTGGGCACCAGCCGCTCGTACAGCGTCGCGTCGGCGATCACCCGCTGCACCGAGATGCAGGACTGGCCGCCCTGGTAGTTGGAGAAGGTGGCGATGCGGCTGGCGGCCCACTCCAGGTCCTGCTCGGAGGACCAGTCGTCGAGGACGACCGCGGCGCCGTTGCCGCCCAGTTCCAGGGTGCAGTGCTTGCGCGGGACCGAGTCGAGGATCGCGTAGCCGACCGGACCGGAGCCGGTGAAGGAGATCACCGGAAGGCGCTCGTCCTGGACGAGGGCGGGCATCCGGTCGTTCGGCACGGGCAGGACGGACCAGGAACCGGCCGGCAGCTCCGTCTCGGCGAGCAGTTCGCCGAGGATCAGCGACGAGATCGGCGTGGCGGGCGCGGGCTTGAGGATGATCGGCGCGCCGACGGCGATGGCCGGGGCGACCTTGTGGGCGCTGAGGTTCAGCGGGAAGTTGAAGGGCGCGATGCCGAGGACGACGCCGCGGGGGATCCGGCGGGTCAGCGCGAGGCGCCCGGTGCCGCCGGCGTCCGTGTCGAGCCGCTGCGCCTCGCCCCCGTTGAACCGGCGGGCCTCCTCCGCCGCGAACCGGAAGACCGAGACGGCCCGGCCGACCTCGCCCCGGGCCCACTTGATCGGCTTGCCGTTCTCCGCCGAGATCACCTGGGCGATCTCCTCGGTCCGCTCGGCGAGCCGCCGGGAGACGTGGTCGAGCGCGGCGGCCCGTACGTGCGCCGGGGTGGCCGCGAACTCCTCTCGTACCGCGTACGCCGCGGCCACGGCCTCCTCGACCTGGGCGTCGGTGGGCACGGAGACCGTGCCGACGAGACGTCCGTCCCACGAGTTGGTGACGTCGAAGGTGGTCTCGCCGGTGGCCTGGCGGCCGGCGAGCCAGAAGGCGTGGGTGGAGGTCATGTCCCGGCCCTTCCGCGGTAGAGGGGGTGGCTGTCTGCCCCCACCGTAGGACCGCGCACCACCCCTGGCGTTTATCCGGGGTGGAGTGGTGCCCGGGGCCTTCTCTGACGCTTTGGCACGCCGACGGGGGTGCCTCGGTGTCGTGAAGGGGTCTCGCCCAGCGAGGCGTGCGGGTCGAGGGTGGGGGCGGGCGCGGTTCTCCCGTACGTACCCCTCAGCCCCGGCGTTCCGTCGACACGATCAGACAGACCCCCGCGACCACGACGGCGCCGCCCACCGCGATCGGCCAGGTCAGCTGCTCGCCCAGCACGAGTGAGCCCAGCAGGACCGCCACGACCGGGTTGACGTAGGCGTAGGTCGCCACCAGCGACAGCGGCGCCGAGTGCAGCAGCCAGGCGTAGGCGGTGAAGGCCACCACCGAGCCGAACAGCACCAGATAGGCGAGGGCGACCCAGGACGCCGTGGAGACGTCGTCGAGCCGGAAGCCGCGCTGCTCGCCCCGGCCGAGGCCGATCAGGGCGCAGCCGATGCCGCCCGCGACCATCTCGTACGCGCTGGCCGCGAACGGGTTGGCGGGCATCGGGATCCGGGACGAGAAGAAGGACCCCACCGACCAGCTCACGGTCGCGGCGATCACGATGAGGACGCCCCAGAGCCGGATGTCCCCGCTGAGGCCCGGCAGGGTGAGCACCGCCAGCCCCACCAGGCCCAGCGCGACACCTCCGTACGCACCGGCGCCCGGCCGTTCGCCGAAGACACGGCGGAGCACGACCACCCAGGCGGGCACGATCGCGACCAGCAGCGCCGCGAGCCCGGAGGGGATGGCGGTCTCGGCGAGCACGACCAGCGCGTTGCCGCCGAGCAGGAGCAGCAGCCCCACCAGGGCGGCGGAGAGCAGCTGGGCGCGGGTGACACGCAGCGCCGCGGCGCCCTGCCGCCATGCGACGAGGGCGGCCAGGATGAGTCCCGCGCACACGAAACGCGCGCCCGCCGACAGGAACGGCGGCATGGTCTCGACGGTGATCGCGATCCCGAGATAGGTCGAGCCCCACACGACGTACACGATGGCGAGGGCGGCCCAGACCGCGCCGGTGATCCGGCGGCCGGGCGGGTCGGAGACCGGGAGTCCGGCACCCGTGGGCCGGCGTGGTGTCGGGGGCGGCTGGGCGGGTGCGGTGGCGCGGCGCGGTGTCATCGGTCCTTCTCGGGGTCACCGGACGGCGGCGGGGTACGGCCCCACCACCGAGATCGACGAGAGATTAAGGACCGGAGGGCTGGTACGACAAGATTCCTGCCCGAGTTCGGGCAGGGGGGCGGGAGAAAACACGGTGAGGGTGGGGGGGGTCGCGGTATGCGCTGCGTACGGTGGCCGTCGGGAGCGTGGGGTCTCTGGGGTCTCCGGGGTCTCCGGGGCGGCCACGGGTCACCGCCAGGCAGGTCAGTGGTCATCCGCCGGGCGGTGACCCGGCGGCCGGCCCTCACTCGGGGACGGCGCCCCGGTGACCACCGGAGCGGGACCGGCTCCTACTCCGCCGAACTCGCCGTCGTCTTCAGCGCGAGCCACAGTTCCATCCGCACGTCCGGGTCCTCCAGGGAACGGCCGAGGATCTCCTCCACCCGGCGCATGCGGTAGCGCAGCGTATGGCGGTGCACCCCGAGGTCGGCCGCCGCCGCGTCCCACTGGCCATGGCGGGAGAGCCAGGCCCGCAGCGAGGCGACGAGATCACCACGGCCGGTGGCGTCGTGTTCGTACAGCGCGCGCAGCATGCCGTCGGCGAAGGCCCGCACGGCGTCGTCAGCGAGGAGCGGGAGGATCGACCCGGCGGCCAGTTCCTCGTGCTCGACCAGGGCACGGCCCCGGCGGCGGGCGACCGACAGGGCCTGCTCCGCCTGCTTGTAGGCGCCCGCCGCCGCGATCGGGCCGGTCGGGGCGGACAGACCCACGGTGATCGCGGTCTCCTCGGCCTCCTTGGCGGCGAACGCGGCCAGGACGGTGGTGACGACCGCTCCCCCGTCGGCGGCGAGCACCACCAGCCGCTCCTCGGTCTCACCGACCACGAGGACGGACTCGCCGGACCGGGAAGCCGCCGACTCCAGCGACTCGGCGAGCGCCGTGAGCGCGGCCGGGCCGTCCTCCACGGCCGGGCCGAGGGGCTCGGCGATCAGCAGCCGGTAGGGCATGTCCAGCAGCGTGCCGTACAGGTCACCCGCGACCGCGCGGGCGTGGTCGGGCTGGCCCGACAGCAGCATCCTCAGCACGGCCGCGCCGAGGCGGGCCTCAGCGCTCTGGAGGGAACGGGAACGTTCGGTGGCGAGGGTGAGCAGGGCCACGGCGGAGTGCACCGCGTACCGCTCGGCGGTGCCCAGCGGCGCCCCCGTACCGACCGCGAGCGCGCCCCGCACCCGGCGTCCGGTGCCCAGCGACTGGAGCTCCACCCGGTCGTCGCCGGTGTCGCCGACGACCGCGCTCGCGGGCGCGGTCCGCTCCCGCAGCCGCTCCACGTCGGCGGTGAGCCGGGCCGCCCGGCGCGCGGCCCACTCCGGAGACGCGGCCACGACCGCGCCGGAGGCGTCATAGAGCGCGGCCCAGCCCTTGATGTGCGCCGCCAGCTTGGCGACCAGCGCGGCGGGGCCCTCGGCGAGCGCGGCGCGGGTCAGCTCCCGCTGGACCTCGAAACCGGCCCGCACGGCTCGGTACTGGTCGGCCGCGATGGCCGCCGAGACCGCCTTGCTGATGGCGAGGAACGGGGTGCGGCGGGGCACCGCCAGCAGCGGGAAATCGGCCTCCCGGGCCGCCTCGGCCAGCGCCTCGGGCACCTCGTCGTAGTACACCCCCACCCCGAAGCCCAGCCCGACGACCCCGGCGTCCGCCAGCCGCCGCACATAGCGCCGCATGGCCTCGCGGTCCTCGACCTCCAGCGTCATGGCGGTGACCAGCAGCAGCTCACCGCCCTCCATATACGGGACGGGATCGGCCAGCTCACTGGCGTGCGCCCAGCGCACGGGCGTCTCCAGCCGGTCCTCTCCAGCGCACACGGTGAGCTTGAGCGCGGAGTGCTGGACGAGGGAGGCGAGGGTGGGCGGCATCGGACCTTCAGAGACCTGGGCGGTGTGGTGGGGAGGGGGCGGAGAAGAGGGTGTTTTCGCCGCCGCGTATGAACGGTGCAGGTCGATTCTGCCAGACCGTCAGGGTGGAGGGGCGGGTTTGGATCTGTCCCTTGTGGGGTTTTTGGTCGCGCGGGTGCCTCGCGGGAGGCGCGGGACGCACAGTCGGTCGCGGGGCCCCGCCGCGAGGGCCCGGTCGGGCTCGCGGGGCGCGGCCCCACCCCTCCGCTCCGGTCAGGTGCGCAGATCCACCAGCAGCGGTGGCACATGGTCGCCCCGCACACTCGTCAGCGACAGCACCGCGTGCCCTGGCGGCACGGCGTGGGTCAGGTCCGAGGCGGACCAGCGGGCGCGCTCGACCTCACGGACCGTAACCGCCTCCGAGGTGACGGCCTTGCCCGTGGCGAGCCTGCGCATCAGATGCATGGCCTTGGTGAGCGGCTCGTCCGAGATGATCTGCCGGTTGGTGACATCGCGGGTCTGGACCCACTCGGTGCCCCAGGCCTCGGCGAAGTGGTTGCCGTCCCAGGGCCCCAGACCGGCGAAGGCCATCCGGCAGCCCACCGCCCCGAGCAGCGGGCCGCGCAGCGGCTCCGGCACATCCTCCAGGGTGCGCAGGGCGAGCACCACCCCGGCGTTGGCCGACCGCAGCCGCTGCAGCGAGCGGACCGAGTCGGCCGTGACCGTGTGCGCGGCGTCGTCCAGGACCAGCGCGGCGAAGAGCGACCGGTCGGCGCGGCCGAGCGCCGCCTCCGCGAACTGGGCCAGCAGCAGCCGCGCCACGATCCGGGACGCCTCGGCGTGACCGCGCTCGGGCAGATCCACCCGGACCCGCACCGGGTGCTCGATGGACCGCAGCGAGAAGGCACGGCCGCCGCCGTCCGTACGGAAGGAGCGCGCGAAGGCGGGCCGGTCCAGGAAGCTGATCCGCTCCGACAGCAGCACGCCGACATCGTCGGCACGGGCCGCCTGGCGTTCCCGGGCGTCCAGCTCCCTCAGCTGTCCGGCCGCCTCCGGTCCGCCCGCCGCCTCCAGCTCCTCCCGCAGCGCGGCCAGCGCGCCCGGGGAGCCGCCGAGGAGTTCCCGCAGCTCCGGCACGGCCGGGAAGCGTCCGTGGACCCGGCGGTACGGACCGATCAGCTGCGCCAGTG
The DNA here is from genome assembly GCF_042800315.1 of Streptomyces sp. NPDC057638. NCBI lineage: Bacteria > Bacillati > Actinomycetota > Actinomycetes > Kitasatosporales > Streptomycetaceae > Streptomyces > Streptomyces sp. NPDC057638. The sequence continues at coordinate 2,943 of NZ_JBHVHF010000146.1, read as the reverse complement.
CCAGCGCGGCCCGTCGGCTGTCCCCGCCGGGCAGCGTGGCGGCGAGATCCCCCACCAGGGCCTCGGCGAGTATCCGCGCCGCCTCGTCGGGGTCGTCGGAGCCGCCGTAGAGGTCCAGATCATGCCCCTCGTCCCGGCCCACCGCGAGTACCAGGTCGAACGCGTCGTCGGGCGCCAGCCGCGCCCCCTCCCCGCCGACCACGACGACGGCGGCCCGCCCGGCGAGCGCCAGCAGACACATCGACTCCACCACGGGCCGCACCAGCCGGACGCTCTTGCCGCAGCCGGAGGGCCCGACGGCGAGCAGCGACGTACCGAGCAGGGCGGGTTCGAGGGCGAGACCGGTGGTGCGGCGGGGGTAGGGGTTGCGGGAGCCGTCGGCCGCCGTGCCGATCCTGACCTGATGGGCGAGAAGGTCGTGCCGCGCGGTGCGGGCGGTGAGGTCACGTGTCCCCGAGGGGTGGGCGAAGGCGGCGGCGCCGTCGGTGAGGACGCTGTCCGTGAAGCCCGCCAGCCGGGACGGGTCGGTCTCGACGGCGCCCCACTCCTGCCGGATACGGGTGTAATCGACGTCGTTCATCCGTCCGGACCTCACCTCGTCGGCGAGCCGGTCGGCGAGCGCCGTGTGGCCCAGGGCGCGGAGCTCGGGCCAGAGGGCGGGATCCGCCGGTGAGCCCGGTTCGATGGGGGCGAGGGGTCGCCCCTCCCTCGGGTTGGCGGCTCGCTTGAAGGGGGCCAGGACATATCGCCGGATCACCTCGGCCCATCGGCCGAGCCGGGCGAAGAAGACGACGAAGCCCACGATGAGGGCGAAGTCGATGGTCCGGCCGATGATGCCCTTGATCACGGCGTCGTCGGAGAGCTTGACCAGGGCGCTCGTCCAGTAGAGCGGGTCCAGCCAGTAAGGGATGTAGTAGTTGATGTAGAGCGACCAGAGCAGCACCATCGCCAAAAACGAGATCACCGCTCCGCTGAGCAGGCTGGCCCCGGGCACGCGATCGGGTTCCTCGGCAGGCCGGGGCACATGGCCGTACCGCCAGACTCCAGGCGGCGTATCCGGCCTCCGTACCCGCAGCCAGTCCCCGAGGGAGGGGCCGGCCAGGGGGGCGTGGGCCGGGCGGGGTGGCAGGGCCGACGCCGGCGAAGCGGTCGGCGGCTGGGGCATGGGCGGGCGGGACGGCTGGGGTGGCGCCCCGGCGGGACGCGGCACCTCACCGAACCGGGTGCCGTGTGCGTCGTAGGTGCCCTCTGTATCCATGCCGCCTCTTCACCCCTGGCCCGCCGGGAAGCCTCCGCCCCCGGGCCTGACAACTCCTGCCTGCGCGAATCATCAATCTAGTCCCCCTGTCTGGGGAGTTCACCGTTCGACGACGGCTTCCTGGTGGTTCCGACACGGGCGGCCCCCTCGCCGCCTATGTCCGGCAAGGACAACGACACACCCCCACCACTCCCGAACGGCGCATGCCCGTCCCCCTCCCCCACCCCTAGCCTGCGGAGGAAGTCACACCACCGCGTCCGCGCAGAACCCCGAACGCCCCAGAACACCCAGGAGCCCCTCATGACCGCGATCCCGCAGGAGCGCCGCCTCGTCACCGCCATCCCCGGGCCCAAGTCGATCGAGCTCCAGGCTCGCCGCACCGCCGTGGTCGCCGGGGGTGTGGGGTCCGTACTGCCCGTGTTCACCGCGCGCGCCGGGGGCGGGATCATCGAGGACGTCGACGGCAACCGGCTGATCGACTTCGGTTCCGGCATCGCCGTGACCAGCGTCGGCGCCAGTGCCGAGGCCGTGGTCCGCAAGGCGTCGGCGCAGCTCGCCGACTTCACCCACACCTGCTTCATGGTGACGCCGTACGAGGGTTATGTGGCCGTCGCCGAGGCGCTGGCCGAGCTGACCCCCGGTGACCACGCCAAGAAGTCGGCGCTCTTCAACTCCGGCGCCGAGGCCGTCGAGAACGCGGTGAAGATCGCCCGCGCCCACACCAAGCGCCAGGCCGTCGTCGTCTTCGACCACGGCTACCACGGCCGCACCAACCTGACCATGGCGCTGACGGCGAAGAACATGCCGTACAAGCAGGGCTTCGGCCCGTTCGCGCCCGAGGTCTACCGCGTGCCGGTGGCGTACGGCTACCGCTGGCCCACGGGTGCCGAGAACGCCGGTGCCGAGGCCTCCGCCCAGGCGATCGACCAGATCACCAAGCAGATCGGGGCCGAGAACGTCGCCGCGATCATCATCGAGCCGCTCCTCGGCGAGGGCGGCTTCATCGAGCCCGCCAAGGGCTTCCTCCCGGCCATCGCGGCCTTCGCCAAGGAGAACGGGATCGTCTTCGTCGCGGACGAGATCCAGTCCGGCTTCTGCCGTACCGGCCAGTGGTTCGCCTGCGAGGACGAGGGTGTCGTCCCGGACCTGATCACCACCGCCAAGGGCATCGCGGGCGGTCTGCCGCTGGCGGCGGTGACCGGCCGCGCGGAGATCATGGACGCGGCCCACGCGGGCGGTCTCGGCGGTACGTACGGGGGTAACCCGGTGGCCTGCGCGGGCGCCCTCGGGGCCATCGAGACCATGAAGGAGCTCGACCTCAACGCCAAGGCGAAGCGGATCGAGGAGGTCATGAAGGCCCGGCTGACCGCGATGGCCGAGAAGTACGACATCATCGGCGACATCCGGGGCCGGGGCGCCATGATCGCGATCGAGCTGGTCACGGACCGCGCGACGAAGGAGCCGAACGCCGCCGCGGCCGCCGCGCTGGCCAAGGCGTGCCACGCGGCGGGTCTGCTGGTCCTGACCTGCGGCACCTACGGCAATGTGCTGCGCTTCCTGCCGCCGCTGGTGATCGGCGAGGAGCTGCTCGCCGAGGGCCTGGACATCATCGAGCAGGCGTTCGCCGCGATCTGACCCCCGACCCGCCGGGCCCTGACGCCGGGATCTCGCACCCGTACCGCACC
>NZ_JBHVHF010000145.1:0-19550 GCF_042800315.1 Streptomyces sp. NPDC057638 | reverse complement strand
GCCCGTGCCCTTTCCGTCTCCGTCCGCGCCCGTACGCGTACGCGCGACGAACGTCGCGTACGGACGGTACGAACGGGGGTAGCGCGGCGACAGGCAGCGGGTACGGAAGGTCAGTCGGCGGTCCAGGTACGGGTGCGCAGCGGCAGCCCCGAGGAGCCGTTGGGCGCGGTCTTCACCGCCATGATCTGGTTGACGCCGATCCGGTTGCACTCGAAGGCCAGCGCGGAGGCGGCCATATAGAGCCGCCAGACCCGGGCCCGGCCCGGGGAGCTGTGGCGGACCGCCGTGAGCCAGCCGTCCTCCAGATTGGCCACCCAGCGGCGCAGGGTGAGGGCGTAGTGCTCCCGGATCGACTCCACGTCACGGACCTCGAACCCGGCCGTCTCCAGGGCGCCGACCGTAGCGCCGACCGGGGACAGCTCCCCGTCCGGGAAGACGTAGTGGTCGATGAAGGTGTCCACCTGGTACGCCGACTCGTCCCGCTCGGGGCGGCGGGCGATCTGGTGGTTGAGCAGCCGTCCCCCCGGGACCAGAAGCCGGTGCAGCCGCTCGGCGTACTCCTGGTAGCGCACCGAGCCGACGTGTTCGGCCATGCCGATGGAGGAGATGGCGTCGTAGGGGCCGTCGTCGACGTCCCGGTAGTCCTGCACCCGGATGTCGATCAGATCGGTCAGCCCGGCGTCGGCGATCCGCTTGCGGGCGTGGGCGGCCTGCTCCCGGGAGAGGGTGACCCCGGTGACCCGGGCGCCGTACTCGGCCGCCGCGTGCATCGCCATCGAGCCCCAGCCGCAGCCGACCTCCAGCAGCCGCTGGCCGGGCCGCAGCGCCAGCTTGCGGCAGACCAGGTCGAGCTTGGCGCGCTGGGCCTCCTCCAGGGTGCCGCCCGCCTCCCAGTAGGCGCAGGAGTAGACCATCGACGGGCCGAGCACCTTCTCGTAGAAGGCGTTGCCCACGTCGTAGTGGTGGCTGATGGCCTGGCGGTCACGGCGCTTGGTGTGCGAGGAGCCGCTCCTGCGCCGTACCTCCTCGGCGGGCGGGGCCGGGGGCGGCAGCGGGCCCGCGAGGCCGATCAGCCCGCGCACGGCGGCGCGCAGCCCCGGATCGAGCAGGGCGCGCGGCCAGGAGAGCTTCCGGCTGGTCCCGGCGGGGGCGCCGTCGTCGGGGACGACGCAGGTGAGCAGTTCCAGCGCGGTGTACAGGTCCCCCTCCACATCCAGCTCGCCCGCGACCCAGCCCCGTACCAGTCCCAGTTCGTCCGGCTGCCACAACAGCCGGCGCAGAGCCCGGCGGTGCCGTACGACGAGCACGGGGGTGCCCGGAGGACCGGACTCGGAGCCGTCCCAGGCCCGGACGCGGAGGGGGAGGGGGGCGCCGAACAGCTCTTCGACGAGACCGGTCAACCGCGAGGCGGCATGTGCCATGGTGCGTACCTCCCTGAGGGTGTTCACGCTGCGGGGTGCTCCACGCGCCGTTCTCCGGGAGCGAGCCCGGAGAACTTGTTCCATGGAGCGTCCCCCGGGGAACGTGGTGGGCACTGTGGGTGCTTCCCGCGGTGGCGTGATCACGCACGGAATACGTCAGGAGCCCCCCGCACGGCTGAGCCCCTGCCCCGACGCGAGGTTAGGACTCCCCGCCCACGCCCGGCCCATCCCGTATCCATCTCTCCCCCTCGGCGGTGGTGGCGGCACTCCGGCGCCCGGCCGGTCCGTACGCGGGCGGTGTGAGGGGGGCCGCCTTTCGGCGCGCGGGGCCCTTCGGCGCGCGGGGCCCCTTCGCCCCTCGGGGTCCTTCGGGGCGCGGGGCCCTTCGGGGCCGCGGGCAGCATGAGGGGCCGCGGCGCATGGGCGGTACGAAGGGCGCGCGGGGCCCTTCGGCGCGTGGGCAGCACGAAGGGCCGCCCGCACCACGGATGGCGGACGGCCCTTCAGGTCAGGTGCCGGAGCGACGCGACGGCGTCAGGACGCCTTGGCCTTCTCCGGCTCGGCGACGGCCGCGGGCGGCGGCGACGGCTTGGCCGCCTCGTAGAACTCCTCGCGCGGCGACTGGATCGCGCCGAGCGAGACGACCTCGCGCTTGAGGAACATCTGGAGCGTCCAGTCGGCGAAGACGCGGATCTTCCGGTTCCAGGTCGGCATGGCCATGCCGTGGTAGCCACGGTGCATGTACCAGGCCAGCCGGCCCTTGAGCTTGATCTTGGTCTTGCCCATGACGATCATCGCGACGCCCTTGTGGACCCCGAGACCGGCCACGGCGCCCTTGTTGGCGTGGCTGTACTCCTTCTGCGGGAAGCCCCGCATACCGGAGATCACGTTGTCGCCGAGGACCTTCGCCTGACGCAGCGCGTGCTGGGCGTTCGGCGGGCACCAGGCGTTCTCGACCCCGGCCTTGCGGGCGGCCACGTCCGGGACCTGGGCGTTGTCGCCCGCGGCCCAGATGTAGTCGGAGCCCTGCACCTGGAGCGTGGTGGAGGTGTCCACATGCCCACGGGGACCGAGCGGCAGACCGAAGCGGGCCAGCGCCGGGTTGGGCTTGACGCCCGCGGTCCACACGATGGTGTGGGAGTCGACCTCCAGGCCGTTCTTGAGCACCACGTGGCCGTCGACGCAGGAGTCCATGGAGGTCTGGAGGTAGATCTCCACCCCACGGCTCTCCAGGTGCTCCTTGCCGTACGCGCCGAGCTTCGGCCCGACCTCGGGAAGGATCTTGTCGGCGGCGTCGACGAGGATGAAGCGCATGTCCTCGCGCTTCACGTTGCGGTAGTACTTGGCCGCGTCGCGGGCCAGGTCCTCCACCTCGCCGATGGTCTCGGCACCGGCGAAGCCACCGCCCACGAAGACGAAGGTCAGCGCCTTGCGGCGGACCTCCTCATCGGTGGTGGAGTCGGCCTTGTCGAGCTGTTCGAGCACGTGGTTGCGGAGACCGATGGCCTCCTCGATGCCCTTCATACCGATGCCCTGCTCGGCCAGGCCGGGGATCGGGAAGGTCCGGGAGACCGCGCCGAGCGCGATCACCAGGTAGTCGAAGGGCAGCTCGTACGCCTCGCCCACGAGCGGAGAGACCATCGCGACCTTGCGGTCCTGGTCGATGCTGGTGACCCGGCCGGTGAGCACCTCCGCCTTGGGCAGCACGCGTCGCAGCGGGACGACGACATGCCGGGGCGAGATGCTGCCGGCGGCGGCTTCGGGAAGGAAGGGCTGATACGTCATGTACGAGCGCGGGTCGACGACCGTGACGGTCGCCTCGCCGTACCGCATCTTCTTCAGAATGCGGCGCGCCGCGTACAGGCCAACGTATCCACCGCCTACTACGAGGATCCTGGGACGCTCCGTGGTGCTCATGCCATCGAGTATCCACCCCCCTGACAGGGGGTGCTCGTGAGCCCCTTCACAAGAAGTCGACATGCCTCTGCTACACTGCCCCGCCCACGTGACGGAGGTCATGGCCCTCCGAGGGAACCACGGACCCCGCCAGGACGTTGGAAACCCCCCGTGAGCTGGACCTTCAGCGACTTTCCCGGGTGGACCACCCGGGGGGTTCACACGGCGGAAACACGCCTCTCACACTTCACTTGAGCCTTACTTGGGTCCAACGGCCCCCGAACGGGGGCCTTTCGGCCCTCCAGCACACTCATCAGGGCCGTTTTCCTTGTGAAGAACTTCACGAAGTTACTTCGCCAGGTGTCCTCCGGGACCCGGATCGGGCTCCGCCGGAGCCTCTGGCAGGCCCCCCGTCAGGGGTTATTCCGCAGCCGAATCCATTCGATCGGGCCAGCCAATCGACCCGACCGGTGCCCGACCGGTCGCGGATCGGTGCCCGGTCGGCGCCGGATCGGTGCGCCGGGGCCCTCCCGGAGTCCCGGAGCCGCCCCGGGTGGGCGGATCCGGACGGCCCCCGGACACCAGGCGGGCCCAGGGCCCGTCAGACAGGCCCTAACGGGCCCGGTACGCCTCGTCCGCCGCCTCGATCGCGATGCCGTCGAGGATGTCGTGCTCGCTCACGACCACCTCAGCGGCCCCGGTCCGCTCCATGATCGCCAGCAGGATCAGCGCCCCGGCGATGATGACGTCCACCCGGCCCTCGTGCATCACCGGGATCGCCGCGCGCTCCTCGTGGGTCGAGTCCACCAGCATCCCGGCGATCTCGGCCACCCGCCCGGAGGAGATCCGGGCGTGGTGGATCGCGGCGGAGTCATACGCCGGGAGACCGAGCGCGATACCGGCGACCGTGGTCACCGAGCCGGCCAGCCCCACCAGCGTGGTCACCCCCGTCAGCGGCACGGTCCGCTCCACCAGGTCGAGCGCCGCCTCGATGTCGGCGCGGACCGCCGTGATCTCCGCCCGGGTCGGCGGATCATGCCGGATATGGCGCTCGGTGAGCCGGACACAGCCGATGTCGACCGAGCGCGCGGCCTCCACCTCGCGGCGGCCGAGGACCATCTCGGTGGAGCCGCCACCGATGTCCACCACCAGCCGCTCCTGGTCACCGGGGAGTTCCATGGTGGCGCCGGTGAAGGAGAACGCGGCCTCCCGGTCACCGGTGACCACCTCGGGCTCGACCCCGAGGATGTCGACCACACCCCGGACGAAATCGTCCCGGTTCTCCGCGTCACGGGAGGCGGAGGTGGCGACGAAACGCACCCGCTCGGCACCCAGCTCCTCGATCACGGCGGCGTACTCACGGCACGCGGCGAAGGTCCGCTCCAGCGCCTCGGGCGCCAGCCGTCCGGTGCGGTCGACCCCCTGGCCCAGCCGGACGATGGTCATCCGGCGGTCCAGCTCGGACACCGTGCCCGCGTGCGGGTCCACATCGGCGACGAGGAGTCGGATCGAGTTGGTGCCGCAGTCGATGGCGGCGACGCGATTCATGGGCGGGCGCTCCTGAGGACGGGAGGAGGGGTTCTTACGGGGTGACTCAGGCACTGGCGCCCGTGGCGGTCTCCGGCGCCGGAGCGCACGGCGAGACACAGGGGCCCTTGCGCCACCACTCCGGCAGCATCGCGATGGCCTCGTCCCCCAGGGGGTTCACCCCGGGACCCGCCGCGAGGGAGTGCCCGACCAGGACATGGAGGCACTTCACCCGGTCCGGCATGCCCCCCGCGCTCGGGAAGCCCTCCAGCACCTCGATCGCGTCCCGGCGCTGGATGTAGTCCTCATGCGCACGGCGGTAGGCGGCGGCCAGCTCGGGGTCGGTGGCCAGCCGCTCGCTCATCTCCTTCATCACGCCGTTGGCCTCCAGCGTGCCGATCGCCGACGCGGCCCGGGGGCAGGTCAGGTAGTACAGCGTCGGGAAGGGCGTGCCGTCCGGCAGCCGGGGCGCGGTCTCGACCACGTCCGGCTGACCGCAGGGGCAGCGGTGCGCGATGGCCCGCAGACCGCGCGGCGGCCTGCCGAGCTGCTCGCTGAACGCGGCGATGTCGGCGTCGGTCGGCTCGGTCGGTTCGGTGGTGGGAGGAGGGGTTTCCATGCCTGCCTTGGGCTCTCGCGGTTCTCTGTCCTTCTACGTTCTCACGGCCGCGTACGGGGACGGAAAACGAGACCGGGCGGGCGGCGCGGTGGGCGGGGTGATCCGGTGGGACGGGAGCGATCCGGTGAGGCGGGGGCGGGGGCAGCGCGGGCCCGGCCGGTGCTCGCGATCAGCGCTGGTCGGCGCTGTCGACGCCCTCCCAGACATGGGAGTACCAGGGCCGCTCCGCACCGTCGGCCTCACGGCGCGGATCCTCGGTGGCCTCCGGGTCGATCATCGTGAAGCCGACCTCGCCGGGCAGCACATAGTGGAGGTGCTCCCGGGCCAGCCGCTGCACATAGAGGTCGTCGCGGAGCCGGGCCTTCTCGTCCCGCAGCCGTTCGACCTGGCGCTCCGCCTCCGCCATCCGTTCCCGCTGCTCCGCCATCTCGCCGCGCTGCGACACGTACTGCCGCATCGGATAGGCGAGCGCGACCACCAGCGAGCAGACCACCAGCGCCAGGAAGGCCGCCCGGCCGGTGAGCCGGGAGCGGCGGTCCTGGCGGCGGTTCTGGGAGCGGTAGACACGGGCGGCGGTCTGCTCGCCGAGCAGCCGCAGTCTGGTCGCGGTGGAGAACCGGTCGCGGTCCTTCCCGGCCATGTGGTCCCGCCTCCCCTGGGGCCGCGCGGCCCCTCCTATGCGTACGTCCCCGGACACGGTACGGGACCGTGGCCGGGGACGCGGGGAAGCCGGTGGGCGACGTTGCGGCGCCCGGCGGGTGACGTACGGGCCGGGGCGGACCCGGCCGTGTGTCACCCGCGCGGTCGTCAGCCCTTGAAACGCGGGAAGGCGCTGCGGCCCGCGTAGACCGCGGCGTCGTCGAGGATCTCCTCGATACGCAGCAGCTGGTTGTACTTCGCGACGCGCTCGGAACGGGCCGGGGCGCCGGTCTTGATCTGGCCGCAGTTGGTTGCGACGGCGAGGTCGGCGATGGTGACGTCCTCGGTCTCACCGGAGCGGTGGGACATCATGCACTTGAAGCCGCTGCGCTGGGCCAGCTCGACGGCGTCCAGGGTCTCGGTCAGCGAACCGATCTGGTTGACCTTGACCAGCAGGGCGTTGGCGGAACCCTCGTCGATGCCCCGGGCCAGCCGCTCCGGGTTGGTGACGAAGAGGTCGTCGCCGACCAGCTGGACCTTGGCGCCGAGCTTGTCGGTGATGGCCTTCCAGCCCGCCCAGTCGTCCTCGAACAGCGGGTCCTCGATGGAGACCAGCGGGTACGCCTCGACCAGCTCGGCGTAGTACTCGATCATGTCGGCGGCCGAGCGGGCCTTGCCCTCGAAGGTGTAGACGCCGTCCTTGTAGAACTCGGACGCGGCGACGTCCAGGGCGAGCGCGATGTCCTTGCCCGGGGCGTAGCCGGCCTCCTTGACGGCCTCCAGGATCAGGTCCAGGGCGGCACGGTTGGAGTCGAGGTTCGGCGCGAAACCGCCCTCGTCGCCGAGGCCGGTGGACAGGCCCTTCTGCTTCAGGACCTTCTTGAGGGTGTGGTACACCTCGGTGCCCCAGCGGAGCGCCTCGGAGAACGACTCGGCCCCGATGGGCGCGATCATGAACTCCTGGATGTCGACGTTGGAGTCCGCGTGGGAACCACCGTTGAGGATGTTCATCATCGGCACGGGCAGCAGGTGCGCGTTCGGACCGCCGAGGTAGCGGAACAGCGGCAGGTCGCTGGCCTCGGAGGCGGCGTGCGCCACCGCGAGGGAGACACCGAGGATGGCGTTGGCGCCGAGCGAGGACTTGTCCGGCGTGGCGTCCAGGTCGAACATCGCCTGGTCGATCAGGCGCTGCTCGGTGGCGTCATAGCCGACCAGCTCCGGGCCGATCTGCTCGATGACGGCGAGGACGGCCTTCTCCACGCCCTTGCCGTGGTAACGGTTCTGGTCACCGTCGCGAAGCTCCAGGGCCTCGAACGCACCGGTGGAGGCGCCGGACGGAACGGCAGCACGACCGGTGCTCCCGTCGTCGAGGCCAACCTCGACCTCGACCGTGGGGTTGCCTCGGGAGTCCAGGATTTCCCGGGCTACGACGACGTCGATGGACGGCACGAGCATCTCCTTCTGGGATGTGACGCGTGGCGATGAGGGTCTCTATGGCTTGCGGCAAGAGCCTAACCGGCGAGGGGGGTGGTCTGGCCGGTTGCCCGCCCGCTGGGACGAAAAAGGGCATGAAGCCCAGCTCCATGGGACGAATCACCCTAATCCCTACCGCCGGGTAACCGCCGCCCGGGGGTACCGGGCGCCGCCCGGGGGTGGGCACGGCTTCCGCCCGGGGCGATGGGGGTCTCGCCGGGCGGAACGGCCCGCCCACAACGGCGTGGCCCCGCCCGGGGTGGGGCGGGGCCACGGCGCGCTGGTGCGGGCTCAGCTCCTGTCCGGGCGGACAGGACCTAGCTCAGGTGGAGAAGCTGGCCCGGGTAGATGACATCGGCGTCCTTCACGATGTCCTCGTTGAGCGAGAAGACCTTCTCCCAGCCCCCCGCGACCTTCTCGGCCTCGGCGATCTTGCTGAGGGTGTCGCCCTCCTTGACCTCGTACTCGCCGTCGCCCTTGAGGAAGGTCACGCCCTCGGGCGTGGTCGCCGTGGCGGCGGGCGCCTCGGTGCGCTCGGCGGACCGGCTGGCCGGGGCCTCCTCGGCGCGCTTCTCGGTGCGCTCCTGCGCCGGGGCCTCGGCGGCCTGCTGCTGCTGCTCGGCGGGGGCCTCGGCGGCGCCGCCGTCGTAGGAGGCGCTGGACAGGCCGACACCACAGCTCGGCCAGGCGCCCTTGCCCTGGCCCGCGAGGACCTTCTCGGCGATCTCGATCTGCTGGGCCTTGCTCGCCTGGTCGGCAGTGGAGGCGTAGGCCGTGCCGCCGTAGGCGGCCCAGGTGGAGGCGGAGAACTGGAGGCCGCCGTAGTAGCCGTTGCCGGTGTTGATGGACCAGTTGCCGCCGGACTCGCACTGGGCGACGGCGTCCCACTCAGAGGCGGTGGCGGCCGAGGCGGTGGTGGCGCCGACGAGCGGCGCGGCGATGGCGGCACCGGTGAGACCGGCGAACGCGACGAAACGGGTGGCCTTGGCGGCGCGACGGTGCTTGCCCTTGCCGGAGAACAGCATGGTTCGACTCCTCACCGACGCCTGCGAGGTGAGCTGTCGGGTTCGGACCAAGTGAGTTGTCCGGCCGCGCTGTCGCGCGACTTCACCCCAAGCCGGTGTGTCGGCCGTCGCTGGGCGACGGCCGGGACCGGCACTTACCTGGGTCCCCCGCTCCTGCCTTCGGCGCTGTACGCGACGAGATCCCCCCGACCGACGGCAGGATTCGGCGTGACGGTCGACGGTGCCCGCGGTGGCGAGCGGTCAGACCTTAAGCACAGCCCTCCCCGATGCCCAAGGAAGGACATCGGGGAGAAATCGCCCATCTCGCCGCTCCGCTTGGCCGCGTTTCCGCAGGTCGGGAGCGGAATCGCCAATTCCGGATCGAAGTCGGCCCCGAACGGGCCGAAGAGATGCTTATCTCACTTCTACATAACCGGACAAAGAGCGGCGAATCGAACGGGAATCGCGTGCGAACTCCCGCTAGGAGACGCTGAGATCGAGCTTCTGGCCCGGGTGGATCAGATCGGGATCGTCCCCGACGACCTTCTTGTTCTTCTCGTAGAGGGTGACCCACCCGCCGTCGGCTCCCTCGCGCTCGGCGATGCCCCAGAGGCTGTCGCCGGAGCGGACGGTGTACGAGGACGGCGAGACCTTCCCGCCCGGCGCGGCGCCCTCGGCGCCCTCCGTACCGCCACCGACCCCACCGGGCGCGCCGTCACGGGCACCGCCCCCGCCACGGGAGGCATGCCCGGCGTCGGCCGCGCGGTCGTCGACACCGCTCGTGCTGTCTGTGCCGTCTGCGCCGTCCGTGCCCTCCGCCGGAGTGCCCGTCCCGGCCTCCGGCGCGGTGGCGGACGGGTCCGGGGTGGCGCCCTCGGGCGTCGTCCCCTCGGGGGCGGGCTGACCGCGGTGCTTGCCGGTCCCGGCGGCCGGGTCGCGGTCCGCGCCGCTTCCGACACCCTGGGTGGGAGCGGTGGAGGGGGCCGGGCTCTGGGACTCCGTACGCGCGGGAGAGGGGGAAGCGGGAGAAGAGGAGGGGGACTCCTCCCCCTTCTTCTCCTTCTCCTTCTTCACGTCGGCCCCGACACTCTTGTCGGCCTTGTCCGTACTTTCGGCCTTATCGGCCTTACTGTCCTGGTCACCCGTGCCGGTGCCGCCGGTCGCGGGCTTCTCGGCCCCGTCCGGCGTGCCGGTCTTCCCGGACTCACCCGGCAGCGGCAGACCGGCGATCTTCGCGCAGGCCGCCCACGCCTCGGCGCCACGGGCCGCGAGGACCTTCTCGGCGACGGCTATCTGCTGCGAGCGGCTGGCCAGGTCGGCGCGCGAGGCGTACTGGTCGCCGCCGAACTCCTCCCAGGTCTTCTGGGAGAGCTGGAGCCCGCCGTAGTAGCCGTTACCGGTGTCCGCGCTCCACAGCCCCCCGCTCTCGCACTCGGCGACGCGGTCCCACGTGGTGGACTCCGCCGCCGTCGCCGACCCGGCGCCCAGCAGGGGGAGCGCGATGGCGGAACCGGTCACCCCCGCCGCGACGACGAGGGCGGGCACTTGTCGGGGTCGGCGATGCCGGCCATTCCCGGAGAGCATCTGGTTGCCTTTCGCGAGACTGCTGAGACGGCGATGAAGGTAGCGGCAGTCGAACGGATGTCACAAGGCGATGCAGCGGAGATCACGTCAATGTCACAGATATGACATCGCGTCAGCTCAGAGGGTCACGGCGACCGGGAGCGGCCCGGCTACGGAAGGACCCACTCCCCTTCCACACCCTGATTTCCCGGGCGTTCACCGCTCCCCGGCGGCCGTCCCGTACCGACGCTCCGAGGGGTACGGGAGGTTACGGCGCCGCCCTGTCCGGGGGTTCTCCGGGCGCCTCGGGTGTGGCCGACACCACGCGCGGCTCCTGCGGACGGAGCGTCAGGGCCGCTCCGGACGGAACGTCAGCGCGGCTCCTCCGGAGTGAACGTCAGCGCGGCTCCTCCGGAGTGAACGTCACCGGAAGTGTCCGCAGCCCCCGCATGATCAGCCCGCCGCGCCAGCGCAGCTCGTCCGGGTCCGCCGCGAGCCGCAGATCGGGCAGCCGCCGCAGCAGGGTGGCGAGGGCGGTCTGTCCCTCCAGCCGGGCCAGGGGCGCGCCCAGGCAGTAGTGGATGCCGTGCCCGTAACCGAGGTGCTGGTTGTCCCGGCGCGCCAGATCGAGGACGTCGGGCCCGGGGAAGCGCTCGGGATCCCGGTCGGCGGCGGCCAGCACCACGAGAACGGGATCGCCCGCCGCGATCTCCTGCCCGCCGATCGTCAGCGGCTCGGTGGCGAACCGCCAGGTCGCCATCTCCACCGGCCCGTCGTAGCGGAGCAGCTCCTCCACCCCGGTCTCCAGCAGTTCGCTCTCCCCGGCGGCCAGGGAGTCCTGGAGCAGGGCGCGCTGAGCGGGGTTGCGCAGCAGTGCGTACGTACCGTTCCCGATGAGGTTGACCGTGGTCTCGAACCCGGCGAAGAGGAGGATGAAGGCCATGGCGGCGGCCTCGTTCTCGCTGAGGTGCTCGCCGTGGTCGCTGGCCCGGATCAGCCCGGAGATCAGATCGTCGCCGAGGTCACCGCGCTTGCGGTGGATGAGATCGAGCAGATAGCCGCGCATCATCTTCACCGAGCGCGCGACCCCGCCGCGCGGCCCGCCGCCGTGGCGGATCATCATCCCGGCCCAGTCCCGGAAGTCGTCCTGGTCCTCGGCGGGCACCCCGAGCAGATCGCAGATCGCGTAGATCGGCAGCGGGAAGGCGAACTCATGGATGAGGTCGGCCTCGCCGCGCCCGGCGAAGCCGTCGATCAGCCGGTCGGTCAGCTCCTGCACCCGGGGGGCGAAGGCGGCCACCCGCCGGGGGGTGAACGCCTTGGCGACCAGCCGCCGCAGCCGGGTGTGGTCCGGCGGGTCGATATTGAGCAGATGGGTCATCAGCTCGGCCTTGCGCTCGCCCGGGATGCCCGTCTTGCCCTTGGCGTGGGCGGGCTCGTCATGGTGGGCGGGGTTCTTCGACAGCCGCTGGTCGGCGAGGGCCTGCCGGGCGTCCGCGTACCGGGTGACCAGCCAGGCCTCGACACCGCTGGGAAGCTGGGTGCGGTGGACCGGCGCGTGCTGGCGGAGCCAGGCGTAGGCCGGGTACGGATCGCTGGCGAACTCCCAGCTGAAGAGTGCGGGTACGGGCGTCTTGCTCACCCTGGCACGGTACGCCCCGCCGGGCGGCGCGAGGGGTCCGGGCCTGGATCCGGGCCGCCCGGCGGGCCCCCGCTGGGCTGCCCGCTCAGGCGCCGGACGCGGGCCCGGGGCGGCGGGGAGGCCTCCTGGGCGCCGGGGTCTCCTCCTCCGGCGGCAGGGACAAGAGCGCCTCCGCCGCGTAGAGGTCTCCCGACTCCGCCGCCCTGCCCAGCCACAGCCGGGCCTGGTCCAGATGGAGGCGGCCGAGCGCGCCCGGGGCATGGCGCCCTCCCCCCTCGGCCGCCGCCTCCAGATAGGCGATGGCCCGGGTGGTCTCACCGTTCTGGTACAACTCCTCCCCCAGGAACTCCGCCGTCTCCACGTCACCGGCGTCCGCCATGGCCACCAGCCAGCGCATCGACTCCTCGCGATCGTCCGCGTAGACCTCGCTGAGCAGGAGCATGGCGTCGAGATCACCCGCCTCGGCGCGGGGCAGGAACACCGCGCGGATGGCCTCCCGGCAGCGCTCGCGCGCCGGACCCGTCAGGATGCCGAGCGCGACGAACCGGGCACTGTCGTGGATGGGCTCGGTCTGCCCGGACGCCAGCGCGTCCGCGACCAGTGAGCCGTACGCCCGCCAGGTCCCCGCACCGCTGTCGCCCGGCGCGTCGGACACCAGGAGGCCGGTGGTCCCGTGCCGGGTCGCGGCCGCCCAGTCGAGGGCGTCGTCGAAAGTTCCGGGCAGCCCGTCTCCGTACCGTTCCGACAGCGCGCGCAGCTTCTCGGCCGGGACCCCGTCACTCACACCGCAGCGCCCCAGGTCGATGGCGGCGCGGACGAGGGCGTAGCCGTGCGGGCGGTTGCGCGGGAGGCAGGCACGGCGCCACTCGGCCCACAGCTCGGGGCCGACGGCGAGGTACTGGGGGACGCTGGTGGCGCCCCGGTGCCGGGCCGCCTCCCGCAGCCGGGGCTCGTCCTCGTCCGCGAGCCGTGCCAGCTCGGCGGGGCTCCAGTCGGCGCCGACCTCGACGGTCCTGGCCATGCCGAGCAGCCGGGAGACGGTGGTCGCGCCGCCGAAGCGGTGCCGGTCGTAGGCGCCGTCGGACATGGTGGCGAGGGTGAGGACACCGAGGGCGGCGAGCTGGTTGAGGAGGGCGGGATCGAGCCCGGGGTCGTCCAGATACCGTTCGAGGTCGTCCAGCCAGAGCACCGTCCGGCCCTCCCGCCCCCGCAGCCGCGCGGGCAGCTCCCGCAGATCGGCGCCGGGCGACGGCGCGTGGACGGACGCCTCCCGCAGCCGCGCCCGCAGCGCGGCCCACGCGGTGGTCGTCTTCCCGGCCAGCGGCTCACCGGTCACCAGGACCAGCGCGCTCTCCCGGTCGGCGACCAGCTCGCCCAGCTCGGTGTCCGCGTCACGGTGTACGTAGGCGGTGAACTCGCCTTCTCCCTTGAACCGCCGTACGGGGTGGGCCCCGAGGGCGAACCGGTCGAGCGCGGCGACGGGACGCAGATCCGGCTCGGCTCCGGGCGCGGCGTGGACATGGAGGGCGCCGACGGGCCCGGTCTGGACGAGGCTCTGGACGGTACCGCCGGAGACGTCGTTGTGGGTGGTGTGGACGGGGTCGTCCACCGCGTCGAGCGGGGAGCGCGTGTCGTCCTCCAGCGCCTGCCGCTCCAACCGCCTGAGCTTCTCTTCATGACGGTAATAAGAAGGGACACGGACGGACGCTTCGACCACCCACGGCCGCTGCTGCTCCAACCGTCCGAGCTTCTCCCCCAGCGGGTCCTGGGCGGGCGGCGGGGCGGACCCGTCGGCCTCGACCCTCGGGCGGTGTCCGGGCTGGTACGCGCGATGGGCGTCCTCGACCCCGAGCTGAGGGCGGGCGGCGGGCGGCGTCCTGCGGTCAGCCGTGCGCCTGGTCCTCTCAGGCGCCGGATCCCGCAGGCGGGAGACACGGGTGTGCGCCGCCTCGGTGCCGAGAACGCGGGCCACCGCCTCCTCCCCCGCCCGGCGGCGCCGGAGTTCGGCCGAGTCCCCCGCGGCCTCGGGCGGCGCGTTCTCCCCCACCATGGTCACCAGGTCCCACAGGTCCCGGGCGACCCCGAGATCGTCCACGGCGACACGGACGAGACCCGCCAGGCTGGTCAGCCCACGGGAGAAGGTCGTCTCGTCGTCGAAGTCGAGGCGGATGCGCTGGAGCCGGTCCCGTGAACCGCCGAGGAGGTCGGTCAGAAGCTCCATCACCTCCGTACCGGGCTCGTACTCCACGATGAGGTGGGCGACCGCCCCGATCAGTTCACGTTCCCGGTCCATGGCTCCCCCGCCCCCGCGCCGCACAGTGGTGCGGCCACCGTACTCACCCGGCCGCCGCGACGGCGTACGCTCCGGCCCGTCCGTACCTCAGCGCCGCCGCCGTCCGGTTCAGCCGCCGCCGTCCGGTTCAGCCGTCGTCGCGCGCGGATGTCTCCGTCGCGCGGATGGCGTCACGGTACGTCCGTGCCGCCGCGCGCAGGGCGGTCTCCGGGTCGATCCCGTCGGCCTCGGCGCGCGCGGCGAGGGCGAGCAGTTCGTACCCGAGCCCCTCCCCGGCCGGAAGCGGGACGTCCAGACCGGCCGTCCGGACCCGGGAGGCGAGCTTGGTGGCGAGCGCCAGCCCCGGCTGACCGAGAGGGATCCCGTCGGTGACCGACTCACGCTGCTTCTCGACCGCTTTGGTACGGAGCCAGTGCGCCTTGACGTCCTCGGGGGTCTCGGCGGTCGCGTCCCCGAAGACATGGGGGTGCCGGTGGATCAGCTTCTCCACGATGGTGGCGGCGACGTCGTCGATGGAGAACGGCTCCTCCTCGTCCTCGCTCGCGATGACGGAGTGGAAGACGACCTGGAGGAGGACATCGCCGAGTTCCTCGCGGAGCTCGTCCCGGTCGCCCGCCTCGATGGCCTCGACCAGTTCGTACGCCTCCTCGATCCCGTACTTGGCCAGCCCCTCATGGGTCTGCCGGGACGACCAGGGACACTCGGCGCGGATCCGGTCCATGACCTCGACCAGGTCGAGCAGCCGGGCCCCCGGCAGATCGTACGAACCGGGCAGCAACTCCAGCTCCGGCATCTCCACCCGCCCCGACCCGGCCAGCCGCGCCAGCCCGTCGGTGAGGTGCCGCTCCCCCTCCCCGGCGGCGAGGACGACGACGGTGCCACCCAGGGCGATCACCTCACGGGCGTCCGGCACCCCGATGGCGACCTCGACACCGGCCTCGCGCAGATACGGCAGCTGGGGGTGGGCGGGGTCCGCGCACACCACATGGTCGGCCTGGCGCAGCATCTGCCAGGCGGGCCAGGAGAGCAGGCCCGGGGCGACACGGTGGCTGGCGGTCAGCAGCACGACACGGGCGGTGGCGGGGGCGGAGTTGTCAGTGGTCACGCCTCGAACGTACCTCGGGGGTGCGGGGTGACGGCGGGGCGGGATGCGGGGCGGCGGCCACGCGTCCCTCGCGGCGCGGGCGTGATGGACACCCCCGTGAACCCATCACGCCCGCGGGCCTCTCACGCGCCGCTGACCGGCGCTCCCTGGCTCTGGGTGACCTGGGTGATCCATGGCGCCTTGTACTCGCCGAGCGCCAGATCCTGGTCGCTCCACGTCCCGAACCGCGGGTTCACATCGATGTCGAGCGTGGCGGCGGCCGCGCTGAAGGCGGCGTTCAGCTTCTGCTGCCCCTCCTGGCCGTTGGTGGCGCCGATCGCCTCGGCCAGCTTGCCGACGAGCACATCGCGCCGTACCACGTCCTCCAGCTGACCGGGGGCGATCCCCCGCTGCTGGAGATACATGGCGGCGAGCTGCTCCTCACCACCCGCCTGCCCCACCAGCTGCGCCCGCCCCGTCTGCACTTCCTTGCGTGTGACGCTCACCCCGGCGTCCTCGGCGGCCTTCTCCACCACCCGCGCCACGATGAGGTCGTACAACTTGGCCCGGGTGAGCTGCCCGCTGTCCTTCACCAACTGCTCCGCCTGCGGTGACCTCTCCTGCGCCACCCGTACGGCCTTCACCTTGGACTGCACGGCCCCGACCTCGATCCGCTCCCCTCCCACCACGGCGGCGGCCCCGGGCCGGGCCTCGTTGCCACAGGCGGCGAGCAGGGGGACGGAGAGCAGGAGCGCGCTCGTGACAACGACGGCGGTGCGACGGCGGCGGTGCAAGGGAGCCTCCCGGCAGGTGATTGTGCGGCGGTTCACAAAGCCCTGGCGAGATGATGGTAGGCAGTGGAAGGTGATCAGGGCCACTCCTTCGCCCGGTCTGGTGACCATCGGGTTGCGTACGCGCGTGGAGCCGGGGAGCTGGCATGGCCAGGGGCGCACGCCTGCCACGCCCCTCGCATGCACCCGCCGGGAAGGAGTCAGGAAGACCTGGCTGCGACGCAGAGGAATGACAACCGACCGCCCGGCGGTCCGACCGAGCACTGCCGTCTAACGGCATCGCAGCCCCATCGAACCATTGCTCGATGGGGCTGCGACGGTGCTCGCAATCATCTTCCTCACGGGCCGACGGAAGCGATCCGCTCAGCTCGGTATATCCAGCCTGGAACGAATTCGCCTTGCTTCAGCACGCGCAGCCTTCGCTTCATCGGCCGCTCTCTCCCGGTCTTCGGGGAAGATCAAGACCAAAGCCAGCGCCTCCAGCGCCTCTGCTATCTGTTCGCGCCAAGCCGCGAATTCTTCGGTCTCAATTCCGACCTGGGGTTTCACGGACCGCACCTGTCTTAAATTCTGAAGCGCGACGCGCAAAGGCGGCGGAATGGAGGAACTCATCCACGCCCTCCGATCAAGGGCAAGAACCTTCGACAGGCAGGGCACGGGTCTAGGAGTTCACCATGCGCCTCCATGGGAAATACCTTCCCTCTGCCGCCGCCGCCAATAACAACTGATTGGTAAGTCGCCCCGTCCAGGGGAATTTTGGCTTCCTCAAACTTGATGGCACACCCCACTTCTCCGCATCCACCGTGGTGGCCCGAATCCGCAACAGCCCTAGCCGTTCGCGGAGGCATCGTGCCAGTGCGTGAATCCATTGCGTAGGCGAACCTTACGTGCTGACCATCAGCAGACGTGATCTTTGTCGCGACGTTAGGCCGCGACCCGGCCCTAACATTCAAGGCCCTATCCGCGAAGTCAAGCAAGTCGTCATCAGCTTCCCCACAGTTGTGCACGAGGACCGGCGTCGCCCCCGCCAGCGCATAGTAGGTATGCGCCCGGTCCACCGTCAGGTTGTAGACCGCGGCCCGCTGTGTCCACCCCCGGACCGCCTCCACCTGGACCCGCGTCCCCGCGCCTGTCCGCAGCCACTGACCAGGCTTCAGCTCACCGGCCTTCAGCCAACGACCCAGGGACCCCACCCAGAACGGGTGACCCACCGTCGCCGTCAGCGTCTCCGGAGCCGCGCCGCCCGGGCCGTCGCGGTCGACGGTCACCTCGACCAGGTCCTTGGCACCCGACCCCTTGATCGTGGCCGTGACCTTCTGGCGGGAGGTCTTGCCCGTCGTCGGATCTGTCGCCAGGACGGTGTCGCCCTCGCGGACCTTCTCGATGGGCTTGCGGGAGCCGTCGGCCATCAGGACCTTGGTGCCGGGCAGGAAGCTGTTGCCGGTCACCGCCGCGGCTGTCTCCGCGCAGCCCACCGCCGACTCGACCCGCTCGGCGGTGTCCCGGGTCCTCTCCAGCTTCCCGGCGTTCGCGGCGCCGTCGGTGCGCCGGGCGAGTTGGGACACGGTCTTGCCGGCGCGCAGGCCGCGTACCGCGACCGCGCCGACCCCGCCCGCCGCCGCGCCCACGAGGGTGGCGGCGGACCAGGCGCATGCCTCCAGGTCGCCCTTGGTGACGCATTTCTTGAGGTCGTTGAAGCCGGTGATCTCGGCGATCACTCCGCCCGCGTCCTTGACGCCTTCCCAGACGGCGCCCCAGTCGACGGCCTCGCTCACGCTCTCCACGACACTGCCGAACTTCTGGACGGCGGCCTCACGGATCGCGTTGGCCGATCTGGCCACATCGGCGATGACGTCACGGCTGGCGGAGACGACCAGCGCCGGTATGTGGGGGACGGCGGCGATGACCGCCTTGGCCACCGCCATCAGGGGTTTGGTCGCGGCGATGATCGCGGGTATCGGATTGTGTTTGGCCACGTAGGCCGCGACCTGTCTGGCCTTTCTGGTGATCTGGGCCTTGAGGATGCGGGCCGCCCGTTTCGCCTCCTCCAGGCGGTCCTTCGCCCAGCGTCCGATCCCGGTTCTCTCGGCGGCGTAGCGGATGGCGCCGCGGGCCACGTCCACGACCCGCTTCAGGCCGGACCGCTCGTAGAGCCACTTGAGGCCGCTGCCGACGGCGGAGTAGAGCATCCGCATCGCGGAGAAGGGGTTGCGGACGAAGTAGAGCGAGGCCCGGCTGATGAAGGACGCGGTCTTGACGATGAATCCGCCGACCTTCTTGATCGCGCTGCCGACCTTCTTGATGGCACCGCCGATCTTTTTGCAGAGGCCGAAGCAGGGCCAGTTGCCGTCCGGGTCGGTGAAGTTGGTCGGGGCCCCGGCGCCGTAGGTGTAGCGGTTGGCGAGGATCGAGGCGCCCGCCGCGTACTGGGCGGCGTCGCGGGAGTCGAAGGTGCCGGTGCCGGGGTCGTACCAGCGGGCGTGCATCGAGGTCTGACCGGTCGCCGGGTCGGTGTAGTCGCCCTGGTAGCCCGCGTTGCCGGAGACGTCGGCGGTGCCGAGGCGCTGGCCGAAGGGGTCGTAGGCGGCGGATTCGTCGAGTGTGGTCGCCGCGCCGTCGGTGGCGGAGAGGCTGCCGGTGATGTCGCCGCGCTTGTCGTCCAGGGTGAGCCGGGCGGGGCCCGTGCCTTCGGCGACGGCGAGGAGTTCGTGGGCGGCGCCCCGGCCGTAGGTGGCGGACTGGTCCTTCACCGGGTCGGGGGCCAGGCCCGCGTAGGAGAAGTCGGCCGTGCCGCGCGAGGCGATCCGGTCGAGGGAGTCGTAGGTGTAGGCGGTGTTCGACTCCCCGGCCTGGGTGAGGCGGTCGAAGGCGTCGAAGGTGTAGTTCTCGGTCAGTCCGGAGCTGGTACGGGTGGCCAGGGTGCCCCGGGGGGTGTGGTCGTAGCTGTAGTCGCCGTCCGACAGCAGCCGGTTGCGTTCGTCGTAGGTGGCGGTCTTGGTGCCGTTCTTGGTCCGGTTGCCGCTGTCGTCCCAGCGGTAGTCGGTGGTGGTGCCCTCGGCCGTCCAGGACGTCAGCCGTCCCGCCCGGTCGTATCCGTAGGTCTGGGCGCCCGGTTTCGCGCCACCCGTGGTGGTCTTGGAGGTGAGCCGGTCGGCGTCGTCGTAGCCGTAGTCGATGGACGACAGGGGCTGGCCCGCGCTGTTCTTTACGGTGTCGGTGTCTAGGCGCCCGAGGTTGTCGTAGCTGAGGGAGCGGCTCTGGCCGGGGCCGTAACCGATCCGGTCCAGCGTCCCCGAGGCGTCGTAGCCATAGCTCTGGGTGGTTCCGGTGAGCGGGTCCTTGGCGCTGGTGAGCCGTCGCTGGACATAGGTGAAGGCCGCGGTGCCCGCCGCGTCGGTGCGGGTGGTGAGCTGGCCGTCGGGGTTGTAGGCGTAGGTGGCGTCGCCCGAGGGGCCGGTGGACTTGAGCAGCTGGCCGCGGTCGTCGTACTCGTAGGCGTTGTTGCCCTTGGGTGAGGAGGCGCTGGTGAGCCGTCCGGCGCTGTCGTAGCCGAAGCGCTTCTCGGCGGTGGCGCTCTCGGCTCCGGTGCCGGTCTCGC
>NZ_JBHVHF010000144.1:0-19601 GCF_042800315.1 Streptomyces sp. NPDC057638 | reverse complement strand
GCCACCTCAGAGGTGGCGGGGCGATCCCGTGGAACAACTCCCCAGGGAGCGGACGACGCGTCAGTCGCCGTTGCCCGCCGACGGCGTCGTCTTCTGGATCTGGAGCAGGAACTCGGCGTTCGACTTCGTCTGCTTCATCTTGTCCAGCAGCAGCTCGATCGCCTGCTGCTGGTCGAGCGCGTGCAGCACCCGGCGCAGCTTCCAGACGATGGCGAGCTCCTCGCTGCCGAGCAGGATCTCCTCCTTGCGGGTGCTGGACGCGTCCACGTCCACCGCCGGGAAGATGCGCTTGTCGGAGAGCTTGCGGTCGAGCTTGAGCTCCATGTTGCCGGTGCCCTTGAACTCCTCGAAGATCACCTCGTCCATCCGCGAGCCGGTGTCGACCAGCGCGGTGGCCAGGATGGTCAGCGAGCCGCCGTCCTCGATGTTGCGCGCGGCACCGAAGAAGCGCTTCGGCGGGTAGAGCGCGGTCGAGTCGACACCACCGGAGAGGATGCGCCCGGAGGCCGGGGCCGCCAGGTTGTAGGCGCGGCCCAGACGGGTGATGGAGTCGAGCAGGACGACCACGTCGTGGCCCAGCTCCACCAGGCGCTTGGCGCGCTCGATGGCCAGCTCCGCGACCGTGGTGTGGTCCTCGGCGGGACGGTCGAAGGTCGAGGAGATGACCTCGCCCTTGACCGACCGCTGCATGTCGGTGACCTCTTCGGGCCGCTCGTCGACGAGGACGACCATCAGATGGCACTCGGGGCTGTTGACCGTGATCGCGTTGGCGATGGCCTGGAGGATCATGGTCTTGCCGGTCTTCGGCGGGGCCACGATCAGACCGCGCTGGCCCTTGCCGATCGGCGACACGAGGTCGATGATCCGCGTGGTCAGCACGCCCGGGTCGGTCTCCAGCCGGAGCCGGTCCTGCGGGTAGAGCGGGGTCAGCTTGTTGAACTCGGGGCGGCCACGGCCCGATTCGGGGGCCATGCCGTTGACCGAGTCCAGCCGGACCAGCGCGTTGAACTTCTCGCGGCGCTCGCCCTCCTTGGGCTGCCGGACCGCGCCCGTGACGTGGTCGCCCTTGCGCAGGCCGTTCTTGCGGACCTGGGCGAGAGAGACGTAGACGTCGTTGGGGCCCGGAAGGTAGCCCGACGTACGGATGAAGGCGTAGTTGTCGAGGATGTCCAGGATGCCCGCGACGGGGATCAGAACGTCGTCCTCGGCGACCTGCGGCTCGCTCGCGAAGTCCTCGCGGCCACGACGGCCACGACGGTCGCGGTAGCGGCCGCGACGGCCACGGCGACCGCCGCCGTCCTCGTCGAACTCGTCCTGCTGGCTGCTGCCCTGACGCTGCTGCTGCTGGCTGCCCTGCTGCTGACGCTGGCCGCCCTGCTGCTGGTCATCACTCTTGCCACGGCGGTCACGATCGCGGTCACGGTCACGGTCACGATCGCGGTCGCGGTCGCGCTGACGCTCCCGGCGGTCACCGCGCTGGCCGCGCTCACGGCGGCCCTCGCCGTCCTGCGCGGGCTGGGCGGCGACGGCGGCCTCGGCCTTGGCCTCCGGCTGGGCCTCCGCCTTCTCCTTCACCTCGACGGCACCCTCGGCCCCGGCCGGGGTCTCGGGGCTGCCCGCCGGGGCGGTCGCGCGGCGACGGCGGCGCTCGGTGGTGGGCTGGTCGTCGCTGGCGGGCTGGCCGGGGATGTCGATCTGCTGCTGCGCGGGGGCCTTCTCGGCCTCCTTGGCGGCGGCGTCGGCGGCCTCACCCGTGCGCGCCTTGGAGGTGGTGCGGCGCTTGGGCTTGGTCTCGGCCTTTTCTGCGGCGGGCGCGGCGGACGCGGAGTCGGCGGCCTTGCCCCCGGAGGCGCCCTGCGCCTCCTTGATGACCTCGATCAGCTGGCTCTTGCGCATACGCGCGGTGCCCCTGATGCCGAGGCCGGACGCGACCTGCTGCAGCTCGGCCAGGACCATGCCTTCGAGGCCGGTGCCGGAGCGGCGGCGCCGTGAGGTGGTGCCGGAGGCAGCACCTGCGGCGGGCGCGGGGGTGTCGACAGAGCTGTCGGCAGTCACGCCCATCAGATCGGTGGTGTCGCTCACGAAGGGTCCTTCCCTGGAGCGGACGTCGGCCTTCTGGCTCGGCGACCGGTTGTGCTGTCCGGCGGCGGTCCTGGTGTGTGGACCGTGCCGGGGCGGTGGTCCCCCGCCGGGATATGACGGCGGAGAGTCAGATACATACAGGTCCGGCCCGAGATCCCCCTGCTCGGCCCACTCCTGGCGGAGCGGGAGGTGTCGTGCCGGTTCCGGAGCGTGCTCGACACTGCTCAGGCGGGCTGCTCAGGCAGTGTGGGAGGCTCCCGGAAGAATGGGTGGTCCCGAATCGGGACACACAGCTCCGAGCCAAAAGGCATCGGGTGCAGACTTGAGGTTAACACTACCGGCTCCAACAAACATTCCCCCTCTCCGTCCCCGGCAATCTCGTGTCACCCGCCCTGAGCGGCGTTCCCCACGGAATAACGCGGGGAGCGTACGGCTCTACCGCGGGGCCGCGTCACCCTCGGCGGTACCCCCGGCCGGGTTCAGCGGCAGCACACTCGCCCCCGCGGTGTCGACGGCCAGACGATTGGCCGCCCAGCCCTCCCCGGCCAGCAGCGCGACCTTGTCGGCCGTGCCGTCCTCGGTCAGCGCGAGCACCGTGGGGCCCGCGCCGGAGATGACTGCAGGGACGCCGTCCGCGCGCAGTCGGTTGACAAGGTCGACGCTCTGCGGCATCGCCGGGGCGCGGTACTCCTGGTGGAGCCGGTCCTCCGTGGCGGGCAGCAGGAGCTCGGGACGCCTGGTCAGGGCCTCGACGAGCAAGGCGGACCGACCGGCGTTCATAGCGGCGTCCACATGGGGGACGGTCCGGGGCAGCAGGCCCCGGGCCTCCTCCGTGAGCACCGGCGACGCGGGCACGAAAACCACCGGAACGACGGAATCGACGGGGTCCATCCTGATGGCGCGCGCCGCGCCCGCGTCGGTCCACGCGAGCGTGAAGCCGCCGAGCAGACAGGCGGCGACATTGTCCGGATGCCCCTCGATCTCGGTGGCCAGTTCCAGCAGTGCCGCGTCGTCGAGCCGCGCCTCACCGCCTATGGTCACCGCGCGCGCCGCGACGATCCCCGCGCAGATCGCGGCGGACGACGAACCGAGGCCGCGCCCGTGCGGGATGCGGTTGGCGCAGACGACCTCCAGCCCGCGCGGCTGCCCTCCGAGCAGGTCGAACGCGGTCCGCAGGGACCGTACGAGGAGATGGCTCTCGTCTCGGGGCAGGGTGGCCGCGCCCTCTCCGGCGATGTCGATGTGCAGACCTGAGTCCGCGACCCGGACGACGATGTCGTCATAGAGCCCCAGGGACAGTCCGAGGGCGTCGAAGCCCGGACCGAGATTGGCGCTGGTGGCGGGGACGCGCACACGGACGGCGGCGGCGCGGAACGCTGGACCGGCCATCGCTCGATGACACTCCTTGGTTCTGACTGCTGTGGTTCTGACGGGGCTGAACGAAACGATGCTGGATGGAACGGCGGAACGGTGGAACTGACGAATCGAGGGAGAACGAAGGTACGGAGGACACCACGGACCAACGGAAAGTGGGGAACACCCGTGAGAGCCGTGACGGGGGTCGCGTCGCGGCATATGCGGCGGGGCGGGTGAGGTACAGCCTATCGAAGGAAGGTTCTGTGGCGACACAGGGCGCACGGGAGGCGCACGATGCGTGTCGCGAGCCTCCTGTGCCCCAGCCTCGATGAATGTCCTGCTTGCCGCGCTTTCCGCCGGGGTAGGGCAGCCCTCTCGCCCCACCGCCCCCGTGCCGGACGCGCCCTCTGTACGGAGGAATCCCCCGCCGCAGGTGTGGCGCGCCCGGTCGTGGGGTAGAGATCAGGCCAATCCCAGGCGCTCCGCCGCCGCCGCCGCGTCCACGGGCACGGTGACCGGCTGCGGCGCGCCCGCCACGGCCCAGTCCGGGTCCTTGAGCCCATTCCCTGTCACGGTGCAGACGATGCGCTGCCCCGGGTCGACCTTCCCGGCCTCGGCGGCCTTGAGCAGACCGGCGACCGAGGCGGCCGACGCGGGCTCCACGAAGACGCCCTCCTGCGAGGCCAACAACCGGTAGGCGCGGAGGATCTCACGGTCCGTCACCTCGTCGATGAACCCACCCGACTCGTCCCGCGCGGCGAGCGCGTGCTGCCAGGAGGCCGGGTTGCCGATCCGGATGGCGGTGGCGATGGTCGAGGGGTCCTTGACGACCTCGCCACGGACGATCGGGGCGGAACCGGACGCCTGGAATCCCCACATCCGGGGCGTCCCGGAGGAGATCCGGTCCGCCGCGTACTCCCGGTATCCCTTCCAGTACGCGGTGATATTCCCCGCGTTCCCGACGGGCAGCACATGGATGTCGGGGGCGTCGCCGAGCGCGTCGACGATCTCGAAGGAGGCCGTCTTCTGGCCCTCGATACGGAACGGATTGACCGAGTTGACCAGCGCCACCGGGTAGTTCTCGGAGAGCGCGCGGGCCAGGTTGAGGCAGTCGTCGAAGTTACCGTCGACCTGGAGGATCTTCGAGCCGTAGACCAGGGCCTGGCCCATCTTGCCCAGCGCGATCTTGCCCCGCGGCACCAGGACCGCGCAGACCATCCCGGCCCGCACCGCGTAGGCGGCGGCCGAGGCGGAGGTATTGCCGGTGGAGGCGCAGATGACCGCCTTGGCACCCTCCTCCTTGGCCTTGGTGATGGCCATGGTCATGCCACGGTCCTTGAAGGAGCCGGTCGGATTGGCACCCTCGACCTTGAGATGGACCTCGCACCCGGTGCGCTCGGAGAGGACCTGCGCGGGGACGAGCGGAGTGCCGCCCTCACGGAGTGTTACGACAGGCGTGGTGTCCGTGACCGGGAGACGGTCCCGGTACTCCTCGATGATGCCGCGCCACTGGTGGGTGCCCTTGCTGGTCATTGGGTCCTCTACTCCCCTTCAACACGCATGATGCTGGCGACACCGCGCACGGTGTCGAGTTTGCGCAGCGCCTCGACCGTCCCGGAGAGGGCGGCGTCGGCCGCGCGGTGGGTGACGACGACGAGGGACGCCTCGCCGTTGGAATCCGGCCGCCCCTGCTGGCGTACGGTGTCGATCGACACGCCATGCTCGGCGAAGACCGTCGCGACCTGGGCGAGCACACCCGGTTTGTCGGCCACGTCGAGACTGATGTGGTACCGCGTGACCACGTCGCCCATGGGGCTCACGGGCAGCTGGGTGTACACGGACTCGCCGGGTCCGGTCGATCCGGCGAGACGGTTGCGGCAGACCGCGACCAGGTCACCGAGGACGGCGGAGGCGGTCGGCGCGCCACCCGCGCCCGGGCCGTAGAACATCAGCTGACCGGCGGCCTCGGCCTCGACGAAGACCGCGTTGTACGCCTCGCGGACGGAGGCGAGCGGGTGGCTGAGCGGGATCATCGCCGGGTGGACCCGGGCGGTGACCGACTTGCCGTCGGCGGCACGCTCGCAGATGGCGAGCAGCTTGACGGTGCAGCCCATCCGGCGGGCGGAGGCCATGTCGGCGGCCGTGACCTCGGTGAGGCCCTCGCGGTAGACGTCGTCCAGGCGTACCCGGGTGTGGAAGGCGATCCCGGCGAGGATCGCCGCCTTGGCCGCGGCGTCGAAGCCTTCGACGTCGGCGGTCGGGTCGGCCTCCGCGTACCCCAGCGCGGTGGCCTCGTCGAGCGCCTCGGAGTATCCGGCGCCCGAGCTGTCCATCCGGTCGAGGATGAAGTTGGTGGTGCCGTTGACGATGCCCAGGACCCGGTTGACCTTGTCCCCGGCCAGCGACTCGCGCAACGGCCTGATCAGCGGGATCGCCCCGGCGACCGCGGCCTCGAAGTAGAGGTCGCGCCCATGGCGCTCGGCGGCGGCGTAGAGCGTGGCGCCGTCCTCGGCGAGCAGCGCCTTGTTGGCGGAGACGACGGAGGCGCCGCGCTCGAAGGCGGTGGTGATCAGGGTGCGGGCGGGCTCGACCCCGCCGATGACCTCGATGACGACGTCGATGTCCCCGCGTTCGACCAGGGCCATCGCGTCCGTGGTGACCAGGGCGGGATCGATTCCCTCGCGTACCTTCGAGGGCCGCCGCACGGCGACGCCCGCCAGCTCCACGGGCGCGCCGATCCTCGCGGCGAGGTCGTCGGCGTGCGTCGTCATGATGCGCGCCACCTCTGAGCCGACCACTCCACAGCCCAGCAGCGCCACCTTCAGCGGACGCGTACGCATCATCCGACCTCACTTCTCACTACATCTACGGTGTGCACCAGTCTCACCCACCGGACGGAGGTTTTTTACCTCCGTCCGGCATGCGAGACATCTATCTCAACTAACCGACGTCCAGACGCAGGAGATCTTCCTCCGTCTCGCGCCGGACGATCACCCGGGCGGCCCCCTCGGCGACCGCGACGACGGGCGGTCGCGGTACGTGGTTGTAGTTGCTCGCCATGGACCGGCAGTAGGCCCCGGTCGCGGGCACCGCGATCAGATCACCGGGCGCCACGTCCGCCGGCAGGAAGGCGTCCCGCACCACGATGTCCCCGCTCTCACAGTGCTTGCCGACCACCCGGCAGAGCATCGGCGCGGCCGCCGAGTCCCGGGAGACCAGCGCGACGCTGTACTCCGCGTCGTACAGCGCGGTGCGGATGTTGTCGGACATCCCCCCGTCGACACTGACATACGTCCGCAGTCCCGCGAGCGGCTTGACCGTGCCGACCTCGTACAGCGTGAACGCGGTCGGGCCCACGATGGCGCGGCCGGGCTCCACGGCCAGACGCGGCACGCGCAGCCCCGCCGACTCACACTCACGGGTGACGATCTCCCGCAGCGCCTTGGCGATGTGGTGGGGATCACGGGGGTCGTCGGCGGAGGTGTAGGCGATACCGAGGCCACCGCCGAGGTCGATCTCCGGCAGCTCGACACCGTGCTCGTCGCGGATCTCCCGGAGCAGACCGACCACCCGGTGGGCCGCGACCTCGAAACCGGAGGTGTCGAAGATCTGCGAGCCGATGTGCGAGTGGAGGCCGACCAGCTCCAGCGCGTCGAGCCCGAGCACCCGGCGCACCGCCTCGGCGGCCTGGCCGCCCGCGAGCGGAATGCCGAACTTCTGGTCCTCGTGGGCGGTGGCGATGAACTCGTGGGTGTGCGCCTCGACACCGACGGTGACCCGGACCAGCACCCGCTGGCGCCGCCCCAGGCCCCGCGCCACATGGGCGACCCGCACGATCTCCTGGAAGGAGTCGATCACGATCCGCCCGACCCCGGCGCGGATGGCGCGCTCGATCTCCTCCGGCGACTTGTTGTTGCCGTGGTAGGCGATCCGCTCCGCGGGCATCCCCGCGTCCAGCGCGGTGGCCAGCTCCCCGCCCGAGCAGACGTCGAGGCTCAGCCCCTCCTCATGGAGCCAGCGCACCACGGCCCTGCTCAGGAAGGCCTTCCCCGCGTAGAACACGTCCGCGTCCGGCCCGAACGCCTCCGCCCAGGCCCGGCAGCGGGCCCGGAAGTCGCTCTCGTCGAGGATGTACGCGGGGGTGCCGAACTCCTCCGCGAGCCGGGTGACCTCCAGACCGCCGACGCTGACGACCCCGTCCTCGCCCCGGGCCACCGTACGGGCCCAGACCTTCGGGTCGAGCGCGCCGAGGTCGGCGGGGGGCGCGGGCAGATGCCCCTCGGGCAGGACATCGGCGTGACGGGGCCCGGCGGGATGTGCGGAACGGCTCATGGTGTCTCTCTCACAGATGGACGGGTGCGCTGACGCCGAGCAGGGACAGGCCACCGGCGAGCACCGTCCCGGCGGCCTCGGCGAGGGCGAGCCGGGAGCGGTGGGCGGCCGAGGGTTTCTCGTCACCGACGGGCAGGACGGTGTGCTGGAACGCGAGCAGCGCCTCGGCGACCCGCTCCAGATGCCGGGCGACCCGGTCCGGCGCTCCCAGCCGCGCGGCGTCGGCCAGCGTCGGCGGATAGTCCTCGATCAGCCCGATCAGCACGGACATCCCGTCGCTCGTGCCGTCGCCCTCCGCCGGCGCCTGACCCGTGAACCCCAGCCGGGCGGCGCCACGGGTCAGCGCATGGGCGCGGGAGTGCGCGTAGCGGACGGTGAAGAGGGGGTTGCTCTCGTGCTGCCGCAGCAGCCACGGCCCCATCCGGGGCCGGTCATGGGCGGCGGCGGACAGCAGCCCCCAGTGGTGCGCGTCGGTGGTGAGGTCCCCGGCGCCCGCACTCCGGTACGGCACCGGGCGCGGCACATCCGCGTCGCCACGGTCACGGCCCTGTCCCCGGCGCAGGGCGGCGACGGCCTGCGCCCAGAGCCGCTCCCGGCTCTCGTGCCCCGCCGGAACGCGCTGCGCGCCACCGGGCTGGCCGTAGTCAGTGCCCTGCTCCAGCACCCGGCGGACGAGCGCCTGGCGCGTCCCCTTCTCCAGGGTGATGTTGAGGAACCCGGGCCCGGTGATCTCGACGTCCGCCACACCGGGCAGGTCCGCGATGCGCTCCCGCAGGATCTCGGCGACACCGCGCGCCGGCTGCCCCGCGACCCCCGCGAGCCGGAGCGCGACATTGGTGGCGTAGTCGCCACACCCTCCGGGCCGGGGCCGCGCCACCACCACGGACTCCGGCACGGGCGCGCTGAGCACACCGTCCGCCACCGCACGGCGCACGGCGTGCGCCACGGTACGGGAGAGCTCGGTGGGGGTCACGGGACAAGCCTAGGCGAGGGACCCCTCTCGCCACCCAACGGTTTCGCCATGCGGTCAACCCGCGGTTCCGGCGATGCGGCCAACCCCCAGTCCGGCCTCACGACCGGCCCGGCGACCAGCTCCGCGACCTGCGGGATCAGAGGGATCAGCCCCGCGCGCTCCCGGCCCGCCCGGCCCCGCGCCACCCGTCGACCTCACCGATGCCGGACGGCCGCTCCCGGCACATCAACTCCCCCACCAGCCGGACCAGCTCGTCCGGCTCGAAGGGCTTGGCGAGGAAGGCGTCCACCCCGGCGGCGACCCCGCCGGCGAGCTCATGGCCACTGCACGCGCTGATGATCGCCACCGGCAGATGACTGGTCCCCGGATCGGCCCTCAGCCGCTCGGCGGTCTTCAGCCCATCCAGCCTGGGCATCACCAGATCCAGCGTGATCACATCCGGTCGCACCTCATGCACGACCTCCAGACACTCGGCACCATCGGCCGCGGTCACCACCTCGAAGCCCTCAAGCTCCAGGTTGACCCTGATCAACTGCCGGATCACCCGATTGTCATCGACAACGAGCACACGACCAGACGCGCCTGACACATGTCGAGAGTAGGTCGCCGGGCCCGATCGCGTCCGGCTTTTCCTCACTTCCACCCCGTGCGGGGGACGGGGTGGGGTGGGTGAACGGAACGGGCGGGAGTGCCCCTCCACCTGTCTCTCCGCCCTCGTCCCCGCTCCGCGAGAAGCCCAGGGCCGGGCGAGGAATACCTGTTCACAGGCACCTGCCGAGAGCTGGTAGGGTTCTACCCGTCGCCGCCAAGAGCGCAAGCCAGGCGAAGACAGTGCGCCCCCGTAGCTCAGGGGATAGAGCAACGGCCTCCGGAGCCGTGTGCGCAGGTTCGAATCCTGCCGGGGGCACTTCACAAGAAGTGCCAAAGAAGCCTCTGACCTCAAGAAGAACAGGTCAGAGGCTTCTTTTGTCATGACAGAACGCTGGTGGCGAAGTACCGCCCGCTTCTGGACGGCCCGCCCCAGCGCACCACGTACGCGCTGATCGCCGACGAGGCCGCGCGGATCGAGGAACACCGCATGGTCAAGGCCACCGAGCAGGCACGCCGCAAGGAGGAGCACGGTGGCCTGGATCTCATCCACCGTGAGGCCGACAGCGGCATGTGGCTCAGGCCTGATCCCCCATCAGCGCATCGAGGGCTTCCCGTCGAGCAGTCCCGACCGATACCGCCAGGAGGAACAGCGGGCCCGTTCCCCGCTCTTCGTCGCGGCCACCCGGGCACGCGACGAGTGGGTCGTCTCCTGGCACGGGAGAGCGAGCCGATACCTGCCCCGTCATGCCGATCGCGATGCCGCTCGCGATGCCGGTCGTGCGGCGTCCCTGCCGGCGGGCGACGGCCCTCTGCCGGATTCGCACGCGGCCTGATCTGTCAGCCGCGCGTCGGGAGCCCGGGTGTCCGGCCACGCCCATGGCACTGCGGCCGGGGGTTCGGTCATCGGGGTGCGTCCGTGGTCGGGCGGGGAAGCCGGGTCCTGGAACGGGCGGTCCTGCCGGGACGGAGCAGAACGGCCACCAGGGCCGCGGTGATGACGAGGACGATCGTCGCGATCACCGCCACGAGGGTGAAGCCGTGGTCGTATGCCCGCCGGGCCGCGTCCAGTACGGCCTCCGCGGTCGCCGGGGGCAGGAGCGATCCGAGGTCCTCGGCGGCGGCGAAGGACTCGCTGGTGATGGCCCGTTCGCCGGGGCCGAGGCCGGGGACCGGCGGCATGCCGGTGCGATAGGCGACGGCCATGACCGTGCCGAGGACGGCGACGCCGAGACCCGCGCCGAGTTCGAAGGAGGTCTCCTGGATGGCGGCCGCCTCTCCGGAGCGTTCGGGCCGGGCCGCGCTCATGATGGCGTCGGCGCCCAGGGTCATGACGATGCCGGCGCCGTATCCGGCGGCGAGGAGGGACGGGAGGAGCAGGTCGTAGTGGTCGGTGTCGCCGACGGCGGCGATGACCGCGTAGGCGACGGCGAAGAGCAGCAGTGCCGTGGTGAGCGCGCCGCGATGGCCCCACCGGTTCGCCACCCAGGGCGCGGTGAGGGCGCCGATGGCGTTGGCGGCGGCCAGCGGCATCAGCGAGAGGCCCGCGCGCAGCGGGGAGTATCCGCCCACCTGCTGCCACCACTGGGTGAGGAAGAACAGCAGGGCGACGTAACTGCCGAAGCAGCCGATGACGCAGACGGTCGCCGTGGTGAAGCGGCGTTCGGCGAACAGCGACAGGTCCAGCAAGGGCTCCGGCCGCCGTCTTTGGCGGCGTACGAAGACGGCGAGCAGCGCGGCGCCGCCGAGGGCGCTCACCAGGACCGTGGCGGTCACCTCGGTGTGCTCGCCGGCCTGTTTGAGGCCGTACACCACACCGCCCAGGCCGGCGACGGAGAGCAGCACGCTGGTCAGGTCCCAGCGCCGGGGTACGGGATTCCTCGACTCGGGGATGACGCGCGCCCCGACGGCCAACAGGACGGCGATGACGGGAACGTTCACCAGGAAGACGGCGCCCCAGCCCCATCGTCCGGTGACCAGTCCGCCGACCAGTGGCCCGATGGTCGCCCCGACGCTGTGGGCGGAGGTCCACACTCCGAGCGCCAGGGCACGCTCACGGCCGTCGGTGAACACCACCCTGATGATCGACACGGTCGAGGCCATGATCATCGCCGCCCCGACGCCCAGCGCCGCGCGTGCGGCGATGAGTTCTCCGGTGGACGCCGAGAACGCGCACGCCGCCGAGGCCAGGCCGAACACGGTGAAGCCGCCGAGAACCATCCGGCGTCGGCCGATACGGTCGCCCAGGGTGCCGCAGGTGACGAGGAGGGCGGCGAGCGCCAGGGAGTACACGTCGACGATCCAGAGCAGTTGTGCGGCGTCGGGGCGCAGCTCCCGGTTCACGCTCGGTATCGCGACATGCAGCACGGTGAGGTCGATACCGCTCAGCAGCAAAGCGGCCGACACGACGGCCAGGACCGCCCATCGCCGTCCCGGCAGCGGCCCGGCCGCTCCGACTGGGGGAGCCACCGGCACGGGCGCGTCCTTGTTCGGCATGGCCGCAGTTTCCGCGGGAATTGACCGGAGTCACCAGTACGCACTTCTCTGTCCGATAGTGCTATTCGGTATACCCATGGAGGTCAGCCGTGCGTTCCCGTGTCGAAGAGGCTCCGGATCACTGCGCGATCGAGTTCGCGATGGAGATCCTGGGAGGTCGCTGGAAATTGGCGATTCTCAAGCAACTGGTGCCGGGCACGCTGCGTTTCGGTGAGATCGGACGTGCGCTGCCGGGCATCACCCAGCGCATGCTGACCCGTCAGCTGAGGGAACTGGAGAACGACGGTCTGGTGGCACGGACCGTGTACCCGGAAGTGCCGCCGCGCGTCGAGTACACACTGACCGACGTCGGGCGCAGTCTGGACGCCATCACCGCGCAGCTGGACACATGGGGCCGGTGGTACCAGGAGAAGGTGCGCCGCAGCGAGCTGCCGTCAGGACCCCACCCGACCGCGTGAGCGGTGGCGTGGTCCGTCGCACGGCACCGTGTCGCGGCCGCCCACGAGCAACTCCACCGCCTACCGCCTCGTACCGCCTCGTACCGCGGACGGACGCCCTGACCGAGTCGGCGCGGCCGCCGGACACGAGGTTCCCCGGTCGCGGACGCGGGCGGAGTCGGGGCCGCTCCTCTCGTCAGGCGCGGATCGCGCCGCTGCGCACCGCCGCGCGGTGGCGAGTGGTCAGACGGGAGCCGGACTCACGGCGGGCCGCGCGGCGCAGGAGGGGGATGGCGAGGAGGAAGCCCAGGATGGTCCAGGCGGTCAGGACCAGGGCGACCAGCGGCAGCTCCCAGGAGCCGGCCGCCTCGGCGGCGCGGGCGGAGTCGGGGAGCAGCGACGAGCGCAGGCCCTGGGCCATCCACTTGAGGGGGAAGACGGAGGCCACCTGCTGGACGGCGACGGGCAGCACGGTGATCGGGAAGACCACTCCGGAGGTGAGCAGCAGGCCCATCACGGGCAGCATGATCAGGGCCAGTGCCTCGCGCGGGTTGGGCAGCACGGCGCCGAGGGCGGCGCCCAGGGGGACGACGGCGAGCAGGCCGAGAGTGGTCACCCACAGCAGCGTCAGCCAGCCACTCGGACCGTGCGGGAGCGGGCCGTCGGTCAGGAGCACGGCGGACAGCAGGAGCAGGAGCAGGGTGGCGACCGCCGTGACGACCACCAGCAGGCACTTGGCGATGAGGTAGGCGGGGATTCCGCCGGGTGTGGCGCGTAGGCGCAGCAGGGCGCCCTCCTCCCGTTCGGTCACCAGAATCTGGGGGAGGTTGATCAGGCCGACCTGGAAGAGCAGATAGGCGGCCAGGCCCGCGATGACCAGGTGGGCCATCGGCGTCTGGGTGCCGGGGACCTCACCGCTGACGTAGACGGCGACCACGACCGCGACGGCCACGTTGGTCAGGTGGCCGGACAGCTCCTTGGGGTTGCGCAGGAGGTGCCTCAGTTCGATGCCGCCGCGGCGCAGGCCGGGCCGCCAGGCGGCGCGGTTCGGCCGCTTCCGCGGGGCGGCCGCGTCCGTGGTCGCGGGGTGCCGCGTCTCGTTCACCATGTCGGCCTCCTCATCGGGGCTGTGCCTCTCCGTCCAGGGCGCCGTCGGTGGCGTCGTGCTCCTCGTGCACCATGCGCAGATAGGTGTCCTCCAGCGTGGGGCGGCGGACCTCCAGGCCGGCTATCGGGCCGGGCGCGGCCCGGTGGAGTTCCCAGACCAGGCGCGAGGCGTCCTCGGTCTGTTCGCGATGGGGCGTTCCGTCCTCGGCCGTCCAGCGGACCTCGGCCCGCGCCGCCGCCAGGCGGGCCAGTTCCGACGGGGTGCCGCAGGCCCGGATCCGGCCACCGACCAGCATGGCGATCCGGTCGGCGAGCCGCTCCGCCTCCACGAGGTCATGCGTGGTGAGGAGGACGGTGACGCCGTCGTCCCGGGCCAGCCGTCCGACCAGGTCGTGGAACGCGTGCCGTGCCTGCGGGTCGAAGCCGGTGGTCGGCTCGTCGAGGAAGAGGAGTTCGGGGCGGCCGACGATGGCAAGCGCGACATCGAGCCGTCTGCGCTGTCCGCCGGAGAGCCGGTCCACCCGCTGGCCGGCCTGGCCGGTGAGGCCGACCAGGGCCAGTACCGCCGCCGGGTCGCGCGGGTCCGGGTAGTACGTCGCGAAGTGGGCCAGCAGTTCGCCGACCCGCCAGCGGCCGTGGTCGCGCCAGGACTGGAGGACCAGTCCGATGCGGCCGCGCCAGGCGTCGTCGGCGCGCTCCGGATCCGTACCGAGGACGTGGACCTCCCCGGCGGAGCGCCGACGGAAGCCCTCGAGGATCTCGACGGTGGTGGTCTTTCCGGCGCCGTTGGGGCCGAGCAGGGCGAAGACCTCGCCGCGGTGGATGTCCAGATCGATTCCGTGGAGTACGGGTCTGCCGCCGTACGCCATGGTCACCTCGCGTGCCCTGATGACGGGTTGGGGTGGTGCGGGAGGGCCGGGGGTGGGTACGGGCGGGGTCATCGTCCTGCCTCCGGGGGTGGCTGCCGCCGTCGCGCCGCCGTCACGGGCGCGGCGGCCGTGATGGAGGGGAGGGCGGCGGCCGTCGTCGCGGGGGTGTTCGGGGGCGGGAGGGTGCTCGGGGGCATGTCCGTCGGGCGTGCTGGGCGTGTCGTGACCGTTGCGTGTGTCGCGCGCGCCGTGACCGTTGCGCGTGTCGTGTGTGTCGTGTGTGTCGTCACCGCGTCACCGCGTCGCCTCCGTCATGGCCGTCGGTACCGGGGTGGCGGCGTCGACGATCGCCCGGAGTGCCGCCACATGGCCCTCGAAGGCGGTGCGGCCCTGTTCCGTCAGCCGTACCCTCGTCCGTCTTCCGCGGCCACCGCCCTCCTTGCGCAGATCGAGGTAGCCGGCCTCTTCCAGGGTGTGGAGCTGCTTGGAGAGCGCGGAGTCGCTGAGCGAGAGGCTGTCGCGGACGAACGCGAAGTCCGCCCATTCGGTGGCGGCGAGCAGGGCGACCACCGACAGCCGGGTGGCGGGGTGGATCAATTCGTCGAAGCCGGTGGGGATGTTCATCGGCTGGTCTCCGCTCGGGTGGCCCGCGCGCCGTGGGTACGCGCCGCCCGGACCGCCCAGCGGCTGGCGGGACCGATGAACAGCAGGAACGCGGCCGCCGAGGCAGTGGCCTGGATCAGCGCGGCGGTCACCGGTTCCAGCGACTCGGCCAGGACCTCGGCGAGCAGGGCCGTCCCGCCGGTCACCACGCCTCCCACGACGAACGTGGCGGACATCCGCCAGTCGCAGCGGGAGCGATGCAGCCGCATCCGGCCCACGCGGCTGTCGATCACGCCCAGCGTGCCCAGGAGCGCGACGTACACGGCGGCGCCCAGCCAGACGCCCCACCAGGGGGGCTCCAGGCCAAGGCTGACCAGGAAGGCCCACATGAGGGCGGCTGTGGCATAGGCCGCGCGGGGGGCGCCGGACGCCTTCCGCTCGGCCTCGTCGTACACCCGCTCCTGGAGTACGCGGACGCGTTGGAGATCCGTCCAGGCTCGCTCGGCATCGACCGGGGTACTCACGGCCATCGCCTCCTCAAGGTAGGGAGATAAGGGATCCGGTGGGGGGTTGATTTCTCTGCGGTTCTTGTGGCTCGGGGGCACCCCGCGGGCGGCTCATCGCGATACGGCGGGGTCGCGAGGGGGGCCGGGCTGGGCGCGGCCATCACTTTCCTGTTGGGAAAGCTAAACTATGACTTTCCCAGCAGGCAAGTCAAAGGGGTGTGCGGAGCGTCGAGGGGGGGTGGAGTGGCAAGGGGTGGAGTGGCAAGGGGTGGAGTGCCGCCAGTCTGGGCGGGTTCACGGCTCGGCGGCAGGGCGGAGCTGTGCGGTTCGGGGGCGGGGGGAGGCTGTGCGGTTCGGGGGCGGGGCGGGCGCCACGACCCGTCCGCGACGGGTCGGTGGAGTGACCGCCGGGGGCCCGGTGCGGGTCGGCCAGGGGTCACCTTCGGCGATATGGACGGAAGAGGATCGGAGGCAGGACTCCAGCCTGCACATTTCATGGTCAATGGGTGATATCGAGCCAATGGCGTGAACGCGGGAGGATGGGGCGTTTCGGGGCGATGGGGCGCCACTTTTGCCTCAGGGATCGCCTTCGTAACATGGGTTACGAATATCTGATGGAACGTCACCTCACATACAGGAAAGGGGAATTCCGGTCGCGACGCGTTATCCACAGGCTGTCGACATGCGTTGAACATTCGTACGAGCCACCGGCATACTGCGGAGTCCGGGGGGAGTTGGCGCCATCGCGTACAGGTCCTTCCGGGCCGCGCGGGGCCATGTCGGTCCCGCCGCCATCGCTACTCTCCGGGGGGAGACTTGCGACATCACGCGAAGCGATCGTGGGTGATCACGGTCGCTATGGCCGCAGCCGTGGCACTGACAGCGGGCATGACCGGCCCGGCGTCAGCCACGGGACCACACACCGAGAAGAATCCGGACCGGGCCGCCACGGCGGCGTCCGGAACGACCACGGACAAGAAGTCGAAGAGCCAGAAGAGATGGCTCACCCTCATCACCGGTGACCGGGTGCAGGTCGACGCCAAGGGACGGATGGCGAGTTTCCAGCCCGCTCCCGGCCGGAAGCATGTGCCGGTCCGCGTCCTGACCGTTCGGGGCCACACCCATGTCATCCCCGCCGACGCGCGGAAGCTCATCGACTCCGGCACGCTGGACCGCCGCCTCTTCGACATCACCGAACTGGCCCGCGCTTCCGCCGGAGCACCGGGGCTGAAGCTCATCGTCGGTTATGGCGGCTCCGGCGCTCCCGCCGCCCGCGCCCAGGTGCGCGGTACCGGGGAGACGCGGGTGCGCCGCACCCTCGCCGGGATGAACGCCGACGCGGTCACCACTCCGGCCGGGGACACTCCCGCGCTCTGGAAGGCGCTGACCCGTGCCGACAAGCGGGGCACCGCCCGGGGCACCGCCTCCGGGATCAGCCGGATCTGGCTGGACGGCAGGGTCCAGGCCCATCTGGACAAGAGCGTGGCGCAGATCGGCGCGCCCGCCGTCTGGAAGACCGGGTACCAGGGCGACAACGTCACCATCGCGGTGCTGGACACCGGCGTGGACGCCAACCATCCGGATCTGCGGACCCAGCTGGCCGGGGCGAAGAACTTCACGCCCTCGCCCGACACCAAGGACCGCTACGGCCACGGCACCCATGTCGCGTCCATCGCGGCGGGCACCGGCGCCAAGTCGGGTGGCAAGTTCAAGGGCGTGGCGCCCCGGGCCAAGGTGCTCAACGGCAAGGTGCTCGGGGACGACGGCAGCGGTGACGAGTCCGGCATCATCGCGGGCATCGACTGGGCCGTCGCACAGGGCGCCGCCATCATCAACATGAGCCTGGGCGGCGGCGACGGCCCGGATCTCGACCCGCTCGAAACCCATGTCAACAAGGTGACGGCGGAGAAGGACGTCCTGTTCACCATCTCGGCGGGCAACAGCGGACCGGATCAGGGCACCGTCGGCTCACCGGGCAGCGCGGAATCCGCGCTCACCGTGGGCGCGGTCGACGACCGGGACCGTATCGCGGACTTCTCCAGTGTCGGGCCGCGCGTCGGCGACGGCGCCATCAAGCCGGATGTGACCGCGCCGGGCGTGGACACCACCGCGGCGGCGGCCCCGGGCAGCCTGCTCGCGACGGCGATCGGCGAGAAGCCGCCGGGGTACACCACCCTCTCCGGCACCTCGATGGCCGCGCCACACGCCGCCGGGGCCGCCGCGCTGCTGAAGCAGCGGCATCCCGGCTGGGGAGCGGCCGAGCTGAAGGCGGCCCTGACCGCTTCCGCCGTGCCGGGCGCCCACACCCCGTTCCAGCAGGGCACCGGCCGGATAGCGGTCGACCGGGCGATCGGCCAGACCGTGTTCTCCGACGCGGCCTCGGTGAACTTCGGCATCCAGCAGTGGCCGCACGCGGACGACACCCCGGTCACCAAGAAGATCACCTACCGCAACAGCACGAAGACGCCCGTGACGCTGCGGTTGTCGATCGCCTCCACCGCCCCCGACGGCCGCCCCACCCCGGTGGGCTTCTTCTCGGTCGGCGCGCGGACGGTGACCGTCCCCGGGAACGGGACGGCCTCGGTCGACGTCACCGCCAACACGAAACTGGGCTCCGTCGACGGCGCCTACGCGGCGACGGTGGTGGCCACCGGCGGCGGCCAGAGCGTGCGCACCACGGCCGCGGTCGACCGTGAGGTGGAGTCCTACAACCTGACCGTGCGGTACGTGGGCCGGGACGGCGCTCCGAACAAGGACTTCGAGGGCACGCTGTACGGGCTGGAGGGAGTCAGGGCGGGTCAGTTCTTGGACCATGGCGCCCATGACGGCACGACCACGATCCGCGCGGCGCGCGGCAGCTACGTCCTGGACGCCTACCGCTACCAGGTGAAGGACGAGGGGACCGCGCCGAGCGTGGACTGGCTGGTCCAGCCCCGGATCGACATCACCAAGGACACCACGGTCACCGTCGACGCCCGCACCGCGGGCCCGGTGCGGATCACCGTGCCCGACGACGGGGCCCGGGAGGAGTTCACCCACTCGACCATCGTCGTGGACGGCAAGGAGGCCGGGCTCGGCAGCTTGATGTTCGTGCCGTCGTCCCAGGACTTCCGCACCGGCCAGCTGGGCCCGGACCCCAAGGGCGTGACGCTGAGCCAGTCGTGGCAGAGCATCCTGCTCAAGGGCAAGGACACCGAGTACAGCGTCCTCACAGGCGGCAAGGTGAAGCGGCTGTCGAAGGGCTTCACCAAGGCGTTCACCGACCGTGAGCTGACCACCGTGAAGGTCGGCCTCGGCGCCTCGGCGCCGGGCAAGGTGGGTACGCTCGCCGCCTGGGGGAGCCTGCCGAACGTGGACACCTCCGTCTCGATCGGTCTCCCGCAGAAGCTGCCCGGCATACGGACCCTGCGTCTGTCGACGCTCGACCGCGTCGTCTGGGGCCTTGACCTCGGCCAGTACGCGGAGCCCACGGGCCCGGAGCTGGGTGAGCCGGAGATCAGTGCGTACAACGACGCGAAGTCCTACGCGCCGCAGCGCGTCTACACGGAGACGTTCAACGCTCCGGTGATCGGTCCCCGGTCGGGCGGGGACATCGGGGGCGCCGTGCGCGTGGGCGACGAGATCTCCGCCTATCTGCCGGTCCACTCCGACGGCGCCGGTCATTGGGGCTGGTCGCTCCACTCCTCGGCCAAGACCACGCTCCACCGGGGGACGACCAAGATAGGTGAGAACAACGACCCGCTCACGGGCGTGCCGTTCACCGTGCCGCGCTCCGCGGCCACCTACACCCTCAAGTCGACCATCCAGCGCAGTCCGCAGGTCGCGCCGACCTCCAGCAAGGTCGACCTGAGCTGGACGTTCCGCTCCCAGCGGCCCCCCGCCGGGACCGAGGTCGTCCCCCTGCCCATATCCACCGCGCGCTTCGTGGCGAACGCGTCCCTCGACGGCACGGCCCCGGCCGGACGGCTCCAGTCGGTGCCAGTGCAGGTCGAGGGTGCGGCGGCCGGGCGCAATCTCAAGTCGCTGTATGTCTACGCCTCGTATGACTACGGCACCACGTGGCAGCGGCTGGCCGTGTCGGGCGGCAAGGTCACGGTGAAGAACCCGCAGAAGGGCAAGGGCATAGCCTTCCGGGCCCTGATCACCGACAAGAAGGGCAACGCGTCGTCGGTGACGATCCAGAACGCGTACTACGGCGGATAGTCCTCACCCCGCCGCACAGGACACGGCGGCCCACCGGTCCTTCCGGTGG
>NZ_JBHVHF010000143.1:0-19655 GCF_042800315.1 Streptomyces sp. NPDC057638 | reverse complement strand
CCGGCCCCACCGGCCCCACCGTCCCGGTGTCCCGTGACCTCCAAGTGCCGTGGCACACAGGGACTTCGGCGATCTAGAGTCGTCTGCGTGATTGAAACCGAACGACTTCTGCTGCGCCCGCTGTCCCTGGCCGACGTGGACGCGTTCGTCGCACTCCACACCGATCAGCGGGTGAACCGGTTTGTCGGCGCCTACTCCTCAGAGCAGGCGCGGGAGAGGCTGGCCGGGATCGAGCGCCAGTGGAGCGAACGGGGACACGGCCTGTGCGCGGTCGAGCTGCGCTCGACCGGTGAGTTCGTCGGGCGCTGCGGGCTGAACTTCTGGGAGCCCCTCGATGAGGTGGAGCTCGGCTGGACCTTCAGGGCCGAGGTCTGGGGCCAGGGCTATGCGACCGAGGCGGCGCGCGCGTGCGCGGCGTGGGGATTCGCGACGCTGGACGCGGAGTACTTCACCGCCATGATCCATCCCGACAACACCGCGTCGGCGCGGGTGGCCGAGCGGCTCGGATTCACCCCGCGCCGCGATGACGTCCTGCTGGGCAAGCCCGTCACCGTCTACGCGCTCGACCGGCCCGCGCCGTCCTGACCGGCTCCGCACCAGGCCGCCCTACGGCCCCACGCGGGACCGGTCAGGGCGGCGTGGTGATCAGCGAGGCTGGGGAATGGCCGCGGCCCAGGCGGCCATGGCGTCCAGAACCTGACGCAGCCCCTCGCCCAGCGGTGTGAGCCGGTACTCCACGCGCGGCGGGATCTCCGGGTACGCGGTACGGGTGACGATCCCATGGGCCTCGAACTGACGCAGCCTGCTGGTCAGCGTGTGCGGGCTGATGCCGGGCAGTGCGTCGCGCAGCTCGGTGAAACGATGCGGTCCGCGCAGGAGCTCGCGCACGATCAGGGTGGCCCAGGGGCCGTTGAGCAGCGTCAGGAAACGGGCGACACCGCACTCGGGCAGGGGGGTGGTCATGGTGCGACGGTACCCCATTAGTGCAGTTGATGTAACCGGTGCACCCTGTGCACTAATGGCTCCATGCACTATGTCATCCATGGCGCCACCGGCGCCCAGGGAGCCCCCGTCCTCGCCGTCCTCGCCGCCGCGGGCAAGCCCGCGACGGCCCTCACCCGCACCGATCGCCCGGTCGCCGACGATGTACGCACGGTCAGCGC
Organism: Streptomyces sp. NPDC057638; assembly: GCF_042800315.1. Classification (NCBI taxonomy): domain Bacteria; kingdom Bacillati; phylum Actinomycetota; class Actinomycetes; order Kitasatosporales; family Streptomycetaceae; genus Streptomyces; species Streptomyces sp. NPDC057638. The sequence continues at coordinate 18,492 of NZ_JBHVHF010000143.1, read as the reverse complement.
CGACTACTCCTCCGTGACCGATCTGACCCGCGCCTACCAGGGCGCGGCGGGAGTCTTCGTCCACCTGCCGCTCGCCTCGGAGCAGGACCGCCTCGGCTACGCCCGCAACATCGCCGCCGCCGTGGCCGAGGCCCGCCCCGCGCGGGTGGTGCTCTCCACCAGCGGCCGGATCGTCGCCGGTGCCGGCCACCCGCTGCTGGAGCCCGCCGACGGAGCCCTCACGACTCTGATCGAGGGCCTGACGGCGACCGGGGTGTCCTTCGCCGTGATCGAGCCCCGGCTCTTCCTGGAGAACCTGCTGCTGCCCACCGTCATCGGCGCGGCACGCGAGCGGGGCGAGCTGAGCTATCCCCTCCCGGCCGGGCTGCCCGTCTCCTGGGCCTCGCACCGGGACATCGCCGATGCCGCCGCGGCCCTGTTCGAGCGCCCCGACATCACCGGAGTCATCGAGGTCGGACAGGACCCGGCGATCACCGGTCCGGACCTGGCCGAGGCGCTCGGCGCCCGGTTCGGGCGCGCGGTCGCCTACCGGCCGATCACTCCCGAAGCCTTCGGCACGAGCGTCACCCCCCTGATCGGCGCGGACGCCGGCGCCGGAGTCGTCGGCCTCTACCAGGCCCTCGGCACCCTGCCGCACTACGCGATCACTCCCACCCGGTCCGCCCGGCGCCTGCTCGGCGTCACCCCGCGCACCACGGGGCAGTGGCTGGCCGACCTCGGCGTATGACCGCCACCTGACGGCGGTCCGCCGCCGGAAGGGGCGGATGGTGACCTGACACCGGGACCGCGGCGGGGATGACCTCGCGGTCCCGGTGCGCTCCGGGCCTCTGACTCTCCGGTACCGCTCCCGCACCGCCGCACCGTGATCCGATGGGCCCGGTCGTCCCGGACTCCCCTGACCGTACGGGGTGGCCGCGCCCTTCCACCGCGGGGACCGGACCGGGCCGGAGCCATACCGACCGGGTTCATCACCACCGTACGATGCGGTACTCGGCGGACCAGCCACTTTCCCCGGACGGGGGAGTGGTCGGCGCCACCGTCAGGTCAGCCCGCACGTTCACCGCACCGCTCTCGGGGCGGAGGCGCGCACGTCACCCCTGAGAGGTCACCATCACCGAGGACATCGACGTCCAGGTCTTCGCCGTCGCCCATCTGCGCCGCCGCCCGCAGGTGTTGGAGATAGGCGGATTCGTCGCCGGATTCGACCCCATGACCACCAACCCCTACATCAACTACGCGACCCCGCTGCCGGGCGCCCGTCCCGACGCGCGGGACGTCGGCGCGCTGATCGAGGCGTTCCGCGAGCGCGGTCTGATCCCCCGGCTGGAGTTCGCCCCGGACCGGGCCCCCGCCGCGGAACCCGCCCTGAGGGAGGCCGGTTTCCGTACGGAGGCGGTGCACGAGTATCTGATCTGCACGCCCGACACCCTGGCCGTCCCGCTGCTCGCGGGCGGGTCGGGCTGCGGTGCCGACGGCACCGCCCAGCCCCTCGGCCCCGTCGAGACGCCCGCGACCGATCACGACTACGCCGTGATCGACGCCGCCCTGTCGGAGGCGTTCGATGGTGAGTTCCCCCCGTCGCGGGAGGGCGCCGACCGGCTCCGGCGTACCCAGGAGAACGGCGGAGCGGTCCGGTTCGTCCGGGCCCCGGACGGTGACTGCGCCGGCGCGGGCTCCTGCTCGGCGACGGCCGCGGGCCTGTCGGAACTGGCGGGTGTGGGCACCCGTACGGCCTTCCGCGGCCGTGGTATCGCGGCCTCGGTCACCGCGGCCCTGACCGAGGCGATGTTCACCCAGGGCGCGGACGCGGTCTGGCTGGAGTACTCGGGCGAGGGGTCCCGCCGCGTCTACGAACGCGTCGGCTACCGGTGCGGCGGTACCCGCTTGTACCTCAGGCGTGAGGCTCCTGGGACGCCTGACGCTTGATGGCCGACAGCCTGGCCCTCATGGCCGAGCGCACAGGTGGGACGGCTCGCGGACGGCCGGACGGGGGACCGGGAGCGGGTCCCGGGGTGCCAAGCCGGTGGAGAGGGGAGAGGCTGGAGAGAACCGGATGAGAAGAGATGAGAGCGGACGGGCGCGGGAGCGCGCCCCCAACGCCAGGAGGGTGTGCGCGATGCCCCGGATCATTCCCAACCTGTGGTTCGACACCCAGGGCAAGGAGGCGGCCGAGTTCTACTGCTCGGTCTTCCCGAACTCCAGGATCACCAGGGTCACCCACTACGGCGAGTCGGGTCCCCGCCCGCCGGGCACGGTCCTGACCGTGGACTTCGAGCTGGACGGCCAGCGCTACACGGCGATCAACGGCGGCCCGGAGTTCACCTTCGACGAGGCGATCTCCTTCTTGATCGAGTGCGCCGACCAGGAGGAGGCCGACCGCTACTGGGACCGGCTGACCGCCGATGGCGGTGAGGAGGGGAACTGCGGCTGGCTGAAGGACAAGTACGGGGTGTCCTGGCAGGTGGTTCCCCAGGGCCTGGACGAGCTGATCTTCGCCGCCGACCCCGCCCGCGCCGATCGCGCGATGCGCGCCATGATGACCATGCGCAGACTCGACCTCGCCACCGTCGAGGCCGCCGCCGACGGTGGAACCTGACATCAGGGCTTGAGCCGCCGTGACGGGCCCTGGCGTGGGGCCTCGCACCTGGCCTGACACTCGCACCACTGCGCCGGCCGGTCCGGGCGCGGCGCGCCGAGAACCTCGGTCCGCTGTGGTGTAGTGACGTGCGGACGTCGTGCTGATGACCCATCAGGGACAGCTCAGAGAAAGCGAGGGGTGTATGTCCTTTCAGGCATATCTGGACAGCATCGAGCAGAAGACGGGACTCACACCCCGGCAGTTCATCGAGCTGGCCAAGGAGCGCGGCTTCGAAGGACCGGATCTCAAGGCGGGCCCGGTGCTGGAGTGGCTGAAGGAGGATTACGGCCTCGGCCGGGGACACGGCATGGCGCTGGTGCATGTCTTCAAGAACGGCGCGCAGATCTCCGACAAGCATGTCGGTTCGGGTGGGACACACGAGGACGAATCCAACACGCTGTGGCTGGACGGGAAGGACAATCGCCCCTGAGGGGCAGCCGGGGACAGTTCGACGGAGCGAGGCGAAAGGCATCGGTTTCCCGTGTGGGCGGGATCCGATGCCTCTTGTTCTTCTCCGGAGTTCGGCTGCGACTTCGGCTTGGATCGGCTCGGATCGACTTGGATAAACGTGCGCGGAATCGTAGTGGCGACTTCGGCAGGTCTTTGCGCTGATTTGTTCTTTGTTGCGGTGTGAGGGTGGGGAGTTGGTTGAGTGGGGGTGGGGTGGAGGGGGGCGGTGTTGTGGTTTTGCGGGGTGTGGTGGGGTGGGGTTGCGCCGCGTTGGTCGTTGGCGTGGTGTGGTGTGTTGTTGGTTTCGGTTATGGGTTTGGGGTGGTTGCTGTGTCGGGTTTCGGTGTGCGCCGTGTGGGTGGTCGTGTGGGTGCGGAGGTGGTGGGGGTTGATATCTCGGGTGGTTTGAGCGGTGAGGTGTTGGAGGGGATATTAGAGGCGCTTGTGGAGTTCAAGGTGTTGTTCTTTCGGGGGCAGGAGCTGACGGATGCGGGGCAGGTGGGGTTCGCGGAGTGTTTTGGGGTGGTGGAGGGGCACCCGTTGATGCGGTCGGTGGGCGGTGGTGGTGGGGTGTTGGCGGTGGATGGGTTGGATCAGCGGGCGGATCATTGGCATACGGATGTGAGTTTCCGCGTGGCGCCATCGTTGGGGACGACGTTGCGGAGTGTGGTGTTGCCGGAGTTCGGTGGGGATACGTTGGTGGCGAGTGGAGAGTTGGGGTATCGGGATTTGCCGCGGGAGTTGCGGCGGGTGGCGGATGGTTTGTGGGCGGTGCATACGAATCATGCGGAGCAGCCGAGGTTGGGGACGGCGCGGGGGGATCGGGTACGGGAGGAGTTTCTGTCGCGGCGTTTTGAGGCGGTGCATCCGGTGGTGCGGGTACATCCGGTGTCGGGGGAGCCGTGTTTGTTTCTCGGCGGGTTTGCCCAATGGTTTGTGGGGATGTCGATTCGGGAGTCGCGGGGTTTGCTGGATGTGTTGCAGGGGTATGTGCGGCGCCCGGAGAATTCGGTGCGGTGGAGTTGGCGTCCGGGCGATGTGGTGGTTTTTGATAATCGGTGTACGCAGCATTACGCGGTGAATGATTACGGGAGCCAGCGGCGGGTTCTGCATCGGGTGTCGGTGGCGGGTGAGGTGCCGGTGGGCGTGGATGGCGGGAAGAGTTACGCCCTGCGGGAGGGGGAGTGATCCCGGCCCCGTGGGGTGTGGGGAGTGGCTGGCGTCGGTGACGGGACGTCAGATATGGGTTCGCTTTCGGATGTGAGGGTCGGTGTGATGTCGAAGCAGAAGCAGAAGCAGCAAGCTGAGGTACCGGTGGCCGGTATGGATATGGCGGGTGTGGGTGGGTTTGTGGGGCGGTTGCGGGGGCGTGAGGTGTTGGTGGGGTACTGGGTTGCGGTGGATCATCCGGTGGTGACGGAGCGGTTGGGGCGGTTGGGTTTCGACTATGTGGGCGTGGATGGTCAGCATGGGGTGTTGGGGGTGGAGGGATGGCAGACGGCGATGTTGGCGGTGGACGCGGGGGGTGTGTCGGCGGGGTTGATCCGAGTGCCGTCGGTGGATCCGGTGTTGATCGGGGCGGCGTTGGATGTGGGCGCGCGGGGGGTGATCGTGCCGATGGTGGAGAGTGCGGCTGAGGCGTTGGTGGCGGTGCGAGCGTGTCGGCATGCTCCGGTGGGGACGCGGTCGGTGTCGGGTCCGGTGCGGGGGGCGTTGCGGTTGGGTGAGGTGCCGGGGGTGGTGGATGAGGGTGTGGCGTGTGTGGTGATGGTGGAGACACGGGGGGCCTTGGAGGAGTTGGAAGGGATTTGCGGGACGCCGGGGCTGGACGCGGTGTACGTGGGTCCGGCTGATTTGTCGGTGGCGTTGGGTGGGCGGTGGTTTGGTGATCCCTTGGTGGAGGGGGTGTTGGAGGAGGCGTTGGAGCGGGTGGTGCGGATGGCTGAGCGGTTTGGGATTGGGTGTGGGATTCATGTGGCGGATGGTGAGAGTGCGGCCCGGCGGTTGGCACAGGGGTTCACCTTCGCGACGGTGTCGAGTGATCTGACGCATGTGGAGCAGGCGGCGGCGGCGCATCTGGCGGTGGCGCGGGCGGCGGGGTGATTCCGGTGGTTGTCTCTGCCCCGGCTTTGGTGCCTGTGCCTGTCCCCGTGCCGGGGTCCGTTCCGGTGTCTGCTGCTGGGTGGGCACGCGTGGGCGTGTCGTGTTCCGTTCTGGTGTATGTCTGAGTCTGAGGGAGTGGTTGTGTCGGAGTCGGTGGTGATGTCTGGCGCGGGGTCGGTTGCCGGGGCCTGGGCTGGGTTGGGCGTGGAGGGGTCTGTCGGAGGGACGCCGCTGGTGGAGGTGGGGGTGAGTGGCTTGGGGTCGGTCCGGTTGTGGGGGAAGTTGGAGTCGATGAATCCGTTGTCGAGCGTGAAGGACCGGGCGGTGTTGTTCATGGTCCGGGCGGCGGAGGAGGCGGGGCTGTTGCCGGCGCGGGGCGGGACGGTGGTGGAGTGTTCGTCGGGGAGTACGGGGATTTCGCTGGCGGGGTTGTGTGCGCGGCGGGGACATCGGTGTGTGATCGTGATGCCGGATAACGCGAGTGTGGAGCGGCGGCGGGTGTTGCAGGAGTTGGGGGCGGAGGTGGTGTTGGTGCCGCATGGGGAGGGGTTGCTGGCGGCGTGGGCGTTCGCGGAGGAGTTCGCGAGGTCGGTGCCGGGGGCGTGGGTGCCGCATCAGGACCGTAATCCGGCGAATGTGCGGGCGCATTACGAGACGACGGGTCCGGAGATCTGGGCGGGTACGGGTGGATGTGTGGATGTGCTCGTGTGTGGGGTGGGGACGGGCGGGACGCTGACGGGGACGGCGCGGTTCTTGAAGGAGCGTCGGGGGGTGCATGTGGTGGCGGTGGAGCCGGCCCGGAGCGCGGTGTTGTCGGGCGGGGCGCCAGGGCCGCATGGGATTCCGGGGATCGGGGCGGGATATGTGTCGCCGATTACGGATGTGTCGTTGATCGATGAGGTGGTCGCGGTCGGGGATGAGGAGGCGGTGGAGTGCGCGCGGGAGGTGACGCGGGTGGTGGGGGTGCCGGTGGGGGTCTCGTCGGGGGCCGCCGTGTGGGCGGCGCGTGCGGTGGCCGCGGATCCGCGGTGGGCGGGGAAGACGATGGTGACGGTTCTCCCGGACAGCGGGGAGCGGTATCTGTCGGCAGGCCGCTGAGGTGTCAGCTGTCGCTGCTGGCCGGTGCTGGATCCGGTGACCAGGCTGGTGCTGGTGGTGTCTCTTGGTGTGCACGGGTGCGGTGTGGATGGGTTGCGGACTGGTGGGGTTGGGGGGGTGCGGGGGTCCGCCGGCCGGTTGTGACGGGTAACAGCGGGACCTGACCTGTTGTGCCGTGTTGTGTTGTGTTGGTTTTGGTCTGAGGGATGGTGTGTTGAGGATGTGCCGGGTGTACGGGTTCTGGAACACCGGGGTGACCCCGCATGTGCTGCGGATGGTCGGGGCGGTACAGGCCCATGGCGGGCCGGACGCGACCGGCATGGTCCAGGGCCCCGGGTGGGGGCTGGGCAGTAACCGGCTCGCGGTCGTCGGCCCGCTGGGCGGACGGCAGCCGTACGGGGATGACCGGGTGCGGGTGGTGTTCAACGGGGAGCTCTACAACCATCACGCGTTACGGCGGCGGCTGAGAGCGCGGGGGGTCGAGGTCCCTGATCCGTGTGACGGGGCGGTGCTGCCCGCGCTGTACCGGGAGTTCGGGGACGGGTTCACCGCGCTGCTGGAGGGGATGTGGGCGGTGGCGGTGGTGGACGGGCGAGGGGCGGTGCCACGGCTGCTGCTGGCGTGTGATCCGGCGGGGATGAAGCCGCTGTACTTCCAGTGGGATGAGCGGGAGCGGTCGCTGATGTTCTCCTCGGAACTGCCGGCGCTGCTGGCGTTCGGCCGCGGTCCGGGCCGGGTACGGGAGGCGGCGCTGGACTGGGTGCTGTCCACACGGGTGCCGCTGGGGGAGCGGACGGTGTGGGAGGGTGTGTCGGTCCTGGCGCCGGGCACGGTGTGGACCGCGGAGCTGGGGGGTGTGCCGCGGGTGCGGCCCGTCGACTCCACCGCCTCCGTCGACTCCACCGCCTCCGCCGGGGCGGACGCCTCCGGCCTGGCGGCGGCGGGGGTTTCGTCCGCGGGGGTGGACGGCCGCGGTGCCCCGGCTGGTCTGGTGGGATATCAGGACGACACAGCCGCGGCGCGCGGGGTGCGCGAGGCGCTGCGGGATGAGGTGGGGCGGCTGCTGGTGGCGGATGTCCCGGTGGCGCTGATCACGTCCGGGGGTCTGGACTCCAGCCTGGTGACCGCGCTGGCGGCCGGGCACCGCCGCCCGGTGGATACCTTCAATATCGCCTACCGCGGGGTATGGCCGTTCGACGAGCGGCATTACGCCCGCGAGGTCGCCGCGCACTGCGGTACCCGCCACCACCAGGTCGAGGTCGACCCCGCTGACTTCCCCGCGCTGCTGGAACAGACCATCTGGCATCTGGGACAGCCGAACGCGGACCCGATCGCGCTGGTGACCTACGCCCTGTTCCGGGCGGTACGGCAGGCCGGGTTCACCGTCGCGCTGACCGGGGACGGCGCGGACGAGGTGTTCGGCGGCTATGACCGCATGCGGACCGCCCTCACCGCAGCGGCGGGCGGATGGCGGTCCCCCCGGCCGAAGGCCGGGGGAGGGTGGGTGGCCGGGTACCTGGACGCCCTCGCCGCTGTCCCGGCCGCCGCGCGGGCCCGCCTGTATACGCCCGCCTACCGGGAACACACCGCCGCCGCCCCCGCGCTGCCCGCGCCCGCCCGCCATGACCTGCTGCACGGCCCCGGGACGGTCCTGCGGCGGATCATCCGGTTCGAGACCCGCTACCGGCTGCCCGCCTACCATCTGCGGCGGGTCGACCACCTGTCCATGGCCTCCTCCGTGGAGGCCAGACTCCCGTTCCTCCAGCCCTCCGTCCTCGCGGCGGCCCACGCGCTCAGCGACCGGCAGCGCGTGGACGGATCGAGGGCGAAACCCGTCCTGTACTCGGCCGGCGAAGGCCTGCTGCCCGCCTCCGTCCTCTCCCGCCCCAAACAGCCCTTCACCCTCCCGGTGACCGCGATGCTGCGGCCGGGCACCGCACTGTGGGAGTACGCCCGCGACCTGCTGACTCCCGACCGGATCAGCGCCGCGGGACAGCTGCGGCCCGCCGCCGTCAGCGCCCTGTTCACCGCCCAGGCCCGCCGCCCCGGCGACAGGGCGGCCCTGGCCCTGTGGACCCTGCTGGTCCACGAGGTCTGGCAGGAACAGTTCCGCACCGCTCCCCGACGGATCATCACCACCCACAGCACCCCTACCCGCACCACTGCCACCGGTGCCCCCGCCCTGGCGGTGGCGGCGTGATCGGGCACCTGGCCACCGCGCAGGGCAGCCCCAGCCCGACCTGTGTCCTGGACGCCCGCCGCCTGCCGCGGACCCCGGCCGCCCTGCGCGCACGCCTGGCAGAGCTCCGGCGTGCTCTGGTCGCCGCGGGCGCCGGACATGTCCTCAAGATCGCCCTCGTCGAACCATCCGCGCACCCCCTGTTCGACCTCGACTACCGGTTCGTCCAGACCCTGCCCTCCACCCCCGCCCCTTCCTCTGTCTCCGACCCAGGCCCTGTTCCCGACCCCGGCCCTGTTCCCGTTCCCGGCCTGGCCGGGAGTGACCGCCGGTCCCCGTCGCCGTACCGGGCGGGGGAGCGGCCGGCGGACCGGTTCGACCTGCGGGGCTCGTGCGGGCACTCGGCCCTGGCCGCGGTCCTGGCCGCGTCCCGCTCGGGCCTGCTGCCCCGTCTCACCCCCGGCGCCCGGGTCCGGGTCCGGGTCCTCAACACCGGCGACACCATGGTCTGCACCGCCGACCGGGCCGGTCCCGGCGGCGCCCGCTTCACCGCCACCTTCCTGCCCCCCGCCCCTGTCCCGCTGACCGGACTGCTCCCCGGCCGTACCCCCACCACCCTCCTCCACGCCCCCGCCACCCCCGCCGCTTCGGCCGTTCCCGCTGTTGAGGTGTCCCTGGTCGCCAGCTCCAACACGTACGCCTTCGTCGACGCCCGCGTGCTCGGTATCACCACCCCCACCGCCCTGTTCACCGCCGGCACCGCTGTGCTGGACCGTCTGGAGACCCTGCGCGCGGCCGCCGCCGCGTACCTGGGCCACCCTCCCGGCGGCGCCTTTCCCAAGATCGCCGCCGTACTGCCCGCCCCCGGCCACCAGATCGCCGCCCGTGCTCTGACCGTCCCCGGCTGGCACCCCTCCCTCGCCCTGACCGGTGCGCTCTGCCTGGCGTCAGCCACCCGGATCCCTCACACCGTGCCCTGGCGGATCGCCCGCGAGCACGGCATCGGCGAGGGACCCGTCACCCTCCTCACCCCCGCCGGACCCACCCAGGTCACCGCCGTCACCACACCCCCCACCACCCATAGCCCCGCCGCCCTGCGCTGGGCCACCGTCACCGGCAAACACGTCACCTTCCACGGCCCTCTCCCCCTCACCCCCCACCGCCTGCCCCAGGAGACCCCCGTATGCCCGCCCCTGCCCGCAGCGGCCTGACCCCCGCACCCCACGGGGCGGCACCCGCACCGCGCGGACACACCCCCGTACCGCGCGGGGCTCGCGTTCCGGTGTTCGTTCCCGCTTCCGTGCTCGTGTCTGTTCCCGTTCTTGTCGCTGTTCCCGCCGCCATGGCCGTGGCGGGGGCTGTGGCGTTCTCACGTTCCGTGTTGTTCGTGGATTGAAGGAGGTTGCCGTCATGTCCGGTGTTGCCGGTGGTGGTGTGACGCCGCTGCTGACCGCTGCTCTGCGTGACCAGTTGTCGAGGTCCGCGCGGACGCATGACGCGGTGGGTGAGCCCGATCGCGGTGTTCTGGCCGCACTGCGTTCCAGCGGGGTGCTGGGTACCGCCGTTCCCCGCCGTTACGGCGGGGCAGGGCGGGATATGGCGGAGGTCAACCGGATGGTGGAGGAGATCGCCGCGGTGAATCCGTCCGTCGCGATCATCGCGTTCCAGCACTGCGCGGTGACCGCCCGGATCATGGAGCACGGTACCGACAGCCAGCGCCGGTACTGGCTGCCGCGGCTGGCCGACGGCAGTGTTCTGGCCGCCTCGGCGTGGAGCGAGAGCGGCGCGGGCGCGGCCAAGCAGAACCTGGCCACCCGTGGCCGGTTACTGGACGGCGGACAGTGGCTCCTGGACGGGGCCAAGACGTTCACCACCGGTGCCGGTGTCGCCGATGTGTACCTCGTCCTGGCCCAGACCACCCCACCGCCCCCATCCCCGCCCCCACCCGTGCCCGTGGTGCCCCCCGCCCCGGTATCCACTCCCGCCCCGGATCCCGGTGCCGCGGCCGCCGGTGCCGCTGACCCTGATACGGGTGCCCGTGCCATCCCCGCCGCCTCCGCCACTGACGCGGGTGCCCCCGCCCCCGCTCCTGGTCCCGCCGTCCCGGTTGGCGTCTCCCTCCTTGCCGCCGCTGCTTCCGCTTCCGGCTCTGCCTCTCTCTCCGGGCCCGGTTCTGACGCTGACTCCGGTGCCGGTGCCGGTGCCGTTGCCGGTGCTCGTACTCGTACGGGGGACGGGAGCGGGGGCGGGAGGATCCGGTACGGCGCGGACGGGCAGACGTTCTTCCTCGTCGAGGCCACCCGGCCCGGGCTGCGCGCGGAACTCGGGCTGGACCTGACCGGGATGCGGGCCTCCGCGACCGGGCTGCTGTCCCTCAACGGTGTCCCGGTCCCCGACACCCACCGTCTGGGACCGACCGGGCAGGCCGCCCGGATCATCGCCGGCGTCCGCGGCAGCGGGGCCACCCTCGCCGCGGTCGCCGCCGGGATCGCGCAGGCCGCGTTCACCCTCGCCCTCGACCACGCCCGCCGCCAGCGCCTGTTGGACCGGCCCCAGGTCACCCACCGCCTCGCCGACCTCGCCACCCGCCTCGCCAGCGTCCAGGCCATCGTCGCCCACACCGGCGCCCGTACCTCCGCCGACCCCCACCTGACCACCCTCCACAGCAAACTCCACGCCAGTACCGCCGCCGAGGAGATCTGTCTCGACGTCGCCCGGATGCTCGGCTCGGCTGGCTACCGCGACGACGCGCCGATCAGCCGTCTGATCGCCGACGCCCGCGGGATCGCTCTGATGGGCCCCACCAACGACCTGTGCCGGGACCTGGTGGCCGCGTCATGGACCTGACCTCCGCTCCCGCCCCCGCCGCTGCTCCGGATCTCGTCGTCAGCGGCACCCGCCTGGTCACCCCCGACGGTGTCCGCCCCGGGCACCTCCACATCCACGCCGGCCGGATCACCGCCCTGACCGCCACCGACACCGCACCCCCCGCCACCCCCAGGATCCACGCCGCCGGTGCCTACGTCCTGCCCGGACTCATCGACACCCACGTTCACTTCCGCACTCCCGGCCTGACCCACAAAGAGGACTGGGAACACGGCAGCCGCGCCGCCGTCCGAGGCGGCGTGACCTGCGTGATGGACATGCCCAACACCCTCCCGCCCACCCTCACCCCCGACGACGTCCTCGCCAAAGCCGCCCACCTCCCCGGCCACTCCCTGGTCGACGCCCGCTTCCACATCGGCCTCGACCCCCGCCGCCCCCACGCCCTGGCCACCCTGGATCCCGCCATCGCCACCAGCGCCAAGATCTTCATGGCCGGACACCACACCGCCCCCACCGTCGTGGACGATCCCGCCGTCCTGGACACCGCGTTCGCCGCCGCCGCCGCGGGCGACGTCCAGCTCGTCCTGCACGCGGAGGACGGCCGCCTCAACACCCTCCTCGACCACTGGCAGGGCGACCCGCCCGCCTACGGCGACTATGAACGCCACCGCCCCCGCACCGCCTCCATCGTCGCCGTCGCCCGCGTCATCGACCTCGTACGGCGCCACGGCACCCGCGCCCACATCCTCCACCTCTCCAGCGCGGAGGAAGCCGACCTCGTCTGCGCCGCCCAGGCCGCTGGCCTTCCCCTCACCTTCGAAGTCACCGGCCACCACCTGTCCTTCACCGACACCGACACCCAGCGCCTGGGCGCCCGCACCCGTCTCTCCCCCTCCATCCGCGCCCAGCGCGACCAGGACCGCCTCTGGCACGCCCTGGCCCAGGGTCAGCTCACCACCCTCGGCAGCGACCACGCCCCCCACACCACCGCCGAGAAGACCCGGCTCCCCGCCGCCGCACCCCCCGGCCTGCCCGGCGTCCAGGAACTGGCCACCGCCGTGTGGACCGGTATGCGCCGCCGCTGGCCCGACGAAGACCCCGACACCGCCATCACCCGCCTGGTCCGCCATCTCGCGACCCGGCCCGCCGACCTCTTCCGCCTCCCCGGGAAAGGCCGCCTGGCACCCGGCGCCGACGCCGACCTCGTCCTCTTCGACCCCCACACCCCCTGGATGCTCACCGCCGCCGACATCGCCAGCAAATGCGGCTGGTCCGCCTACGAAGGCTGGACCTTCACCGGACGCGTCCTGCGGACCCTGCGCGCCGGACACACCGTCTACGACGCCGCCACCCAGACCTACGGCCCTTACACCGGCCGCTTCCTCACTCCCACCACCCTCTTAGCCAGGGCGACCGCGACCGTGCCCGCCACCGCACCGCGACCGTGACCCGGAAGGCCTGACATGCCCAGAAAACGCACCATCGTCATCGCCGGAGGCGGGATCGCTGGACTCGCCTGCGCCGCCGCCCTCGCCACCCGTGGCACCGACGTCACCGTCATCGAACGCGCCGGACAGATCGGCGCCACCGGCTCCGGACTCGTCCTCTACCCCAATGGCATCCGCGCCGCCACGGCCCTGACCGCCACCACCGGACCCCGCCTGCGTACCCTCGGCCGGCCTACCCGCCCCGGCGACACCCGCACCCTGATGGACGCCGACGGCACCATCCACGCCGAAGAACCCCTCACCCCCGTCGGCAGCCAGATCCCCCTCCTGCGTACCGCCCTGCACCGCACCCTCCTCGACGAAGCCCTCACCGCCGGAGCCGCCGTCCGGCTCGCCACCACCGTCACCCACTACACCAACCACCCCACCCACATCACCGCTCACCTCGCCGACACCACCACCCTCACCTGCGACGCCCTCATCGGCGCCGACGGCATCCACTCCGCCATCCGCGCCCACATGCTCCACGACGGCCCGCCCCGCTACCGCGGCTACACCTCCGTCCGCGGCCGTACCACCGGCTCCCGCCTCGGCCAGCGCGCCTACGTCGTCAACGGCCGCGGCATCCAGCTCTTCATCGCCCCCGTCGGCCACGACACCCTCTACTGGACCGCGAAAATCACCGCACCCCAAGGACACTGGCCCGCCCTGGGACCCGCCGGGGCCCACCGCGCCCTCCTTGACGCCCTCGCCTCGTGGCACCCGCCCATCACCCACCTCATCCGCACCGCCGACCCCCACGACATCGTCGTCACCGATATCCATGACCGCGACCCCGCACCCCGCTGGACCGACGGCCGCGCCGCCCTCACCGGCGACGCCGCCCACCCCATGGTCCCCGCCCTCGGACAGGGCGCCAACATGGCCCTCGAAGACGCCGCCGTCCTCGCCGCCGTCCTCGCGGCCCCCCTCCCCGTCCCCGACGCCCTCGCCGCCTACGCCCGCCAGCGCATGGACCGCACCGCCGCCACCGTCCTCGCCTCCCGCGCTCAGGGCACCCTCGATCAGGGCGCCGACGATGCCACCGCCGACGCCCGCACCACTCACATCAACACCACCGGCCGCAAAGACTCCACCCCCCACCACCTCCACACCTGGCACCCCCCGACCACCGTCACCTCCACCTCCAACCCCGTCCCCGCCGTCCCCGTCCCCGCCGGGGCGCGCCCCGCGCCCCGCACCCACCGGCCCCTGACCGCTCCCCGCCCCTGAGGACACCCACCATGAGAACACCTCACATCGTCATGATCAGCGGCTCCCTGCGCCCCGGCTCCACCTGCGACCAGATCGCCCACTGGTGCGCCGAACGCTGCGCCGAACACGGCGCCACCACCCGCGTCTTCACCGGCGCCGACATCGACTTCCCCGCCTACCGCCCCGACCTCGCCCACCCCGCCGTCACCGACTACCTCCACCAGTTGCGCACCGCCGACGGCGTCATCCTCATCTCACCCACCTACCACGCCACCCTCTCCGGCCTCCTCAAAAACGCCCTCGACTACGTCAACGACCTCACCACCCCCGTCCCCTACCTCGAAGGCCGCGCCATCGGCACCGTCGCCGTCGGCTCCGCCGCCCAGGGTGCCGTCTCCACCCTCACCGCCCTGCGCACCATCGCCCACGCCCTGCGTGGCTGGCCCACCCCCGTCGGCGCCGCCCTCTCCCGCGTCCCCGAACCCCCCGCCGCCACCGCCGAACCCACCCCCGACGCCGCCCGCCTGGCCGACCTCGTCTCCCAGGTCCTGTGGCTCGCCTCCCGCACCACCACTCCCGCCCCCGTACCGGTCGGCGCCGCCGCCTGACCCCTTCCACCCCCGCCCTTCTCTCGTCCGGACCCTTCGATCAGGGCCCGGAGCAGGAAACGGAGACACCATGCCCTCGCCCGCCCACCCGCTGACCGCCCGCCTCGGACCCGTCTGGCGCGACGCCAACATCCGCTCCGGACCCTCCCTCACCAGCCCCGTCATCCGCCTGGACCAGCCCGGCCACGTCCCCCACTACACCGCCGACGCCTTCGCACACGGCGACGAGGTGACCGAGGACCAGCACCCCGGCGGCCTCATCACCAGCGCCGTCTGGTTCCGCCTCACCACCGGCGGCTGGTCCAGTGCCGTCAACTTCGACCCCGCCACCATCACGGCCCTCCTCGACGGCGCCGCCACCGTCACCCCTCACCCACCCCACACCACCCCCTGACCCCCCATCACGCCCGCCTGCCTCCCCGGCGGCCGAACCGACCCGTAGCAGAACGGCGCCCTCATTCCGGCACCGCGCTCCCCGGCGGGCTCGCTGCTCCGGCTTCTATGTACTGTCGCTGGCCGCGCTCTTGAGGCCGCGGCTCCTTGTGCCTGGCGCTGTGCCCGGTGGCGCATCGCGCGCCCTGTCCCTGCTACTTCCTGAACTCCCTGAATCTCCTTCATTCCCGGCCTGCTCTGGGCGGGTCGGGGCCGCTGCCTGCTGAAAGGAGCTGGACCTCATGGCCTCTCCCTCCGCCCTGTCGCGCACCCTGATGGAGGACTGGTCCACCGCGGTGGCCCGGGATCCGTCTCTCACGAGCCGCTGGCAGGCACTGGGCCACCCCGGCCTGTCCGCGCTGTGGGTACACCGCATCGCTCACCGCCTGGAACAGCGGCGTCTGCGGACCCCCGCACGGTTCCTCGCCCGCGCCGCCCGCCGCCGTACCGGGGTGGAGATCCATCCCGGCGCCACCCTGGGCCGCCGGGTCTTCATCGACCACGGGGCGTCTGTCGTCATCGGCCAGACCGCTGTCGTCGGCGACGACGTGACGCTCTACCACCAGGTGACCCTCGGCGCGGTCGGCTGGTGGACCGACAACCAGCGTCCCCCCGGCGCCCGCCGCCACCCCGTGATCGGCGACGGTGTCGTCCTGGGCGCGGGCGCCACCGTCCTGGGACCCGTCACCATCGGCGACCACGCCCTGATCGGCGCCACCGCCACCGTCACCGGCGACCTGCCGCCCGGCGCCCGCGTCTACGCCGCCCGCCCCACCATCCACACCGCCCCCGCCCCCACTTCCGGCGAGCCCCCCAGCACCCTCGGCGCTCCTGGCGTTCCCGGTACCTCCGGTGTTTCTGGCGCCGTCGGTTCCGCTGCGCCGGGGTCCGATGCCATACGGTCCCTCGCCTCCGCGGGGTCCTGGTGACCACCTAGGCTTCCGCGCGGGCCCCCGCCCCCGTACAGGTAAACGGGCCCGCACAGGGAGGGCCTGTGCTGGGAAGGGGACCGTGGCTGGGGAGGTGCCGGGTCCGCGCTGGTGTGTCGCTGGCAGTGCCGGGGACCTCATCGGCGTGACACCCTCTGGTGTGGGTGACCCCGTCGGCGCTGTCCCGGGTGCCGAGGTTCTGGCGGAGAACAGAGGGGCGGACCTGTTCACCAGCAGCGGGGACCGGGCTGCCCTGGCCTTGCTCTGTGGCGCTGAACAGCGCGATGGCGTGTCCTTCGGCGCTGCCGTCGTCGAATCCCACCTCCGGTAGTGCCGGTAGGGTCCCTGACCGCCCGGTGTGCCCGTCGTGGCGGCCAACGCGTCGTCGCCTTGGCTGGCAACCGGCCGAACGCACCGCGGTTCTCGCCGTGCTGGGCGCTCGTATCATCCGGGTTCCCACCGCCGGTTTCCCCGGCGCGGCTGCCGCTGCCGAACACCTCGCGGCCACCCGCCCCGGTACCTGGTACGTACGCCAGCACATCAACCCGGACTGCGTCCGCGCCCGCTCTCACAGGTGGGTGTTGTTGTGGTTGGTCTCGGGGGTTGTGGTTGGTGTGATTGGTGGGTTGGGGGTGGGTTAGCGGTGCAGCGGTTGGCGGCGTGGCCGTTCCAGTGTCCGAATCCGGCTGCGTCTGAGTAGGCGTAGCGGAGTGTGCGCTGTTCGTGGAGGCAGCCGTTGTCTGTGCGTCATGTTCTGTGCTGGGCGTTCCGCACTCTCACGTTCCGTGGTGGGTGGTGGGTGCTTCGTGTGCTGTGTTTCGTGCCGGTGCCGGTGCCGGTGCGGTGTTGGTGTTGGGTGACATGGCGAAGTCTGTGTGTGGTGGTGGCGGCGGGGCCGGTTTGTGCAACTCGCTCTGGCTGTACGCCCTCTGGCGGCGGATTCTGCCTGTGGCACTCTCCCGGGAGAAAGGCGTAGTGATGGACAGCGCGTGTTCGGCGGTGGAGCCTGTACCCGTTCTGCCTGCGGGTTCCGGTGATGCCGGGGCCCGGGTATGGCGGCTGCTGGGCGCCCGGGTCCATACCGATCCTTACCCTCTGCTGAACTGTATCCGTGAGGGTGGTCCGGTCTGGCTGTCGCCCACGACTGTGGTTCTGTCCGCGTATGAGCACTGTCGTACCGCTCTGGCCGTCACCGTTCCCGACACCGTTCCCGTCGCCGGGGGCGGCTGCCCGCATGCCGCCGCCGGGCTGCGCCGCCGTCTGCGGGACGCTCTCACCCCCCGTACGCTGGCCGCTTTGGTGCCTTACCTCCGTGACCGTGTCGATGACCGTTTTGACTCGGTCGCCGCCCGTGGCCGTCTCGACGCCGTCAGCGATCTCGCTCACCCTGTTCCGATGGCCGCGCTGACCCACCTGCTGGGCCTGCCCGCCGCCGACGGCCCCTGGCTGCACCGCCGTGCCCTGGCCCTGGCCCCCGGCTTTCCTCTCCCGCTTCCCACCCCTGGGCCGCATCCCTCATCTGCCGCTGCCGGGTCGTATCTTCCGCCTGCCGCGGCCCTGGGTGTGCGTCGGCCGCTGCGGCGTGGCGCTCTTACCCCTCACCAGGCCGCCCGCGACCTCGACGCCTACCTCACCACGCACCTGTGCCCCAGCGGCGCTCTGTTCACCGGGACCGGCACACAACCCCCGCCTCCCGCTGAGGCCGCCGCCACCGCGCGCTTCCTGCTCACCTCCGCCTACCTGAACACCGCCGCGCTGGTCGCCGCCGGGGTCCTCGCCCTGCTGCGCGCGCCCCACGAGACCCAGGCCCTGCGCCACGACCCCTCCCACGCGCCGTATGTGGTCGAGGAGACCCTCCGCCACGATCCCCCGCCGCAGATCCTCACCCGCCGCGCCACCACCGATCTCGACCTTGACGGCCTGCGCATCCCGCGCGGTACCCTGCTGCTGCTCCTGCTCGCCGCCGCGCACCGCGACCCGGCCGCCATCTCCAGCCCGGACCTGTTCGCCGCTGACGGCATCTCCCCCCACCTGGCGTTCGGCACCGCGTCGCATACCTGCCCGGGCGCCTCCCTGGCCCGTCTGATCGCCGAAACCGTCCTGGTCCGCTTCGCCCAGCGCATCCACGGCCCCCGCCTCGCCCTGGGTACTCCCTCCTACCACCCCACCCCCTACCTGCGGGCGCTGCGCGCCCTGTGGGTCGGCATGGACGGCGTCGCCTCCCGCGAGGTGCCCTGGCACCAGAACACCACCTGACCCACCACCCACCACCCGGGACCGGCCGCTCACCATCCGCCGCCCGGGGACGGTCCGTTCCGCCACCCGCTGCCTGGGACCGGCCGTTGACCGTCCGCTGTCGGGGGATGGTCTGTTCTGGCTCCGGGCCTGTCCTGGCCGGGCGGTGTGCGGCGGGCCGTGGTCCGGGCGGGGCTGGGTTTCCGCCCGTGTACCGCTGCGGCGGCGCGCCTGCGGGGACCCGGCCTCGCTGTCCGCTCAGGTGAGGTGCCCGGCCGGGGAAGTTCCCGGC